>CAJXOV010000437.1 GCA_913057815.1 uncultured Flavobacteriales bacterium | reverse complement strand
ACACCTCTCTATTCGTCGGCAGCGTCAGATGTGTATAAGAGACAGTTTCTACACCCTCTTTTATAATAGGTCTTAACTCTTCTGGAGTAGTGTTTTCTATCCACCAAGTAATTGGCTCTAGTACTTCAGAAAGTTCAGCTGTTGGATCTTTCTTGCGTAAATCCCATCTGTGAATCATATCTCTATAAGGAGTAACATCAGCAGAAGTTAAATCTGTAACAGAAGTCATAAAGTATCCCACTCTAGAATCATCTCTTCTTGGCTGAAAATCATTATCAGGCACTGCTATTAAACTCTGGTGATAAACAACATTAACAAATCTACCATCAGTTAAAGCAGCAGAACCGAACGTACTCATTCCCTGCCCATCAAAAGCCAGTTGAACTCTTACATCTGTATTCTCAGGGTAGTTATTTACAGCTATCGTTTTACTCTTGTCCTTGTTTAACTTCCCTAACTTAAACCCTTTATATGTAGGAGGATAAATAGGCTTGAATCTAGAAAATGTTTCTGCCATAAACACCGCATCACTAGGGATTAAGAATCTTGTTTTTTCCTTATTCTGTCCCTCTATTTTTACGCTTACAACTATAGGCGCATTGATATTGGCTTCACTAGATTTACTAATCGCGTTGTCCTCATCGAAGTAAAACTTCGTGTTAACCAGTTCGAATTCTATTCGATCATAGTGTTTATTGATTTTGAAAATCTTAGACGAACGGTAGTTTCCTTTAAATGCTCCCGCATCTACTACTCCATTCTCTACATAACTGAAATAGATAAATTCCTTTCCCAACTGGTCTTCAGAAATTTCCATGTACGTTTTTCCAGAAATAGAATCCTGATACATGGTAAAAAGACCTTCCATAACTTCCGACTTTTCTGTTAAGTCTTTTATAGACTTTATCTCAGACTTATCTTTAGGCTTGGGCTGTTCCGTATCACCCTTCTTCTTCTTTTTGTTTTTCTTCTTAGATTGTGCGTTGCAATGGTCAGTTGCACCCAAACACATAAGCCCCGTAAGAGCTAAGATTAGAATTTTTCTCATGATTTAAGGTTTGTCATTTATTCAGCTTGAAATTTACTGATTAATGAGAAAGATATATTACAAATTTTGCCAAAGCCAAAAAGAGGATATGGATTTACAATCCTACTCTTTATCTAAAAATGCAAAAGATATAGCTGCATAAGTTCTTATCAGCACACCCACTATTAAATACCAGAAAACACTCACCATATAATCTGCTACTAGAGTGGGCGAAATATTATTAGCTCGTGCAATAGCATCGAAAGCTATAATTTTCATATATAATGCTCCAACTATTCCTAACAATAATCCTACTACACCCAGAAGTTTCACAATCTTGAGTTTTCTCCGAGGTAGCTGATCTTCATTCTAAAATTTAAAATGGAGATAAACCGTATAGCTCACAACTAGAAAAGCATAAATAATAATTGGATAGAATTCTGAAAAAGAAGATGGTAGAGGAATGTTCAAGGTATTTAGAAAATTAAACTTACGTTTAGTTAAAGCGAAAGTAAGGAAATCAACAGTCAAACATTTTATATAAGTCTGTATCTTTTTTACCTTTTTCTATTATAACAATAGTTCCATCATTCAAAATAAACCCACCAGAAAAATGAAAACCTTCATCCTCACTCTTATCTTACTGAATTTGACCATTAACACTTTTTCTCAAGATATAAGAGAATATGATAAACTCGTAAATCTAGGGTGGGAACAATACGGTCAGGAAAACTACAAAGCTTCTGCAGAATATTATTCTGAGGCTTTTAAAGCTAACGATTGGAAAGCAACATCATTTGACAGATATAATTCAGCTTGTTCCTGGGCTTTATGTGAAGCGCAAGACAGTGCGTTGTATCAATTAGAGTATATCTACGAGAATATGAATTATTCTGACTTTAACCACATTAAAAGTGACTCTGACCTCAACTCTTTACATGAAACGAAAAGATGGAATATTCTCTTATCTAAGATTAAAGAAAGAAAAGACCTTATAGAAAAGGATTTCAACAAGGAACTTATCACCACGTTAGAAGATATGGTTAAGATTGATCAAGAATATCGAAATTTATCTTCTGCATATAATAGAGGTGAATTAGACACTCTAGAATATAGCCAAGATAAAATCTACATTAAAATGCGGGAAACGGATAGCCTGAATTACTTTATGTTAGCTGAATTTGTTCATGAATATGGATTTTTAGGATATAATATTGTAGGAGTTGAAGGAAGTGATAATTTTTGGCTTCTTATGCAGCATCAAGATAGAAAACCAGAATTTCAACGTGAGGTGTTAAAGCTTATGAAAACCGAAATGGAGAATGATAATGCGTCTAAATCCAGCTACGCCTATTTGATGGATAGAGTTCAAGTCAACGCTGATCTATTCCAAGTATACGGAACACAAATGATGCTCAACAGTCAAGGAACATCTTATGAAGTTAAAGATGTGATAGAACCAGAAAAACTAAATGAGAGGAGAGCTTCTGTGCAGCTTGGCTCAATAGAAGATTACATCAAATTAATGAATGATAATTATCTACCGAAATAAGGAAGTGAATTTCGAAAAAGTCAATACTATAATTTTTAACTAATTCGAAAATATTTTACTATTTCTTACAGATTATTAGTCCTTCTTCAACATTCATTTTTTATTGTAAAAAAACAAGTATCTGACTTCCGTCACAGCTACTACAAATCCCTACATTTGCTACGCACATGGGAGCAACTGAAATCATATTTGTTTTTCTAATTTACCTACTGTTTTTCGGAGCAAAAGGCATACCTAGTTTAGCTAAAACTATAGGTAAAGCTACCTATCAATTTAGAGAGGCTAGAAATGATATTCAACGTGAGATCATGAGCAGTGCTAAAG
>CAJXOV010000436.1 GCA_913057815.1 uncultured Flavobacteriales bacterium | reverse complement strand
GAGATGTAGAGAGGTCTCGTGGGCTCGGAGATGTGTATAAGAGACAGGAGTTGAGTTAACAGTAAAAGGAAAAGATGTTCCATCTATTAATCCAGTTACCTCAGGTTCATCAGTATTGAGAAGGATAAACTCTTGACAAGGATAAAAGCAATCGTCAGCAAAGAATTTTAAAATATAACACCCATCATCTAAATTAAAAGAATCGAATCCAAGCGCTATTGTATTTCCAAATTCAGCATTGTTAAGGCTACCGGTTTCAATTATGTTAAACTGTGAATCACATATTTTATAATGAACTCCAGCCCACCCCAAATCACAATCATCTTCCATTTGTAAAATTCCTTTCTTAGGCTTTTTCCAATCGAACAAATGTCCATTACATCCATTTTCATCTACATAGTAACAAGTAGGCTCTGTGGCCGCTTTAGTGTCTTCATACACTAATTCCATAGTTCCACCAATCGGCAGAAACCTAATTTCATAATCACCTAATTTGGTTGGAAGCGGAATGTCTTTACATGCTTCGGTAAATATGCCTCCAGACTCTAATCCTACTATGTAATAGAGCCCAGGACCACAAATAGTAATTATGTTACAATCTAGAGGTTTAAGAAAACCTCCAGTTCCTATTTCACAATCTCCATCTATGTCACATATGTAGCATCCACCAGAATCGCATGTGGCTTGAGTATCATAATTAACGGCTAAAGGATCCGTACATCCAGAAATAACTCCAACACCAAAAGTTTGGGTATCTCCTGGAATTCCCATTAGCGTTTCTTCCATACCTAGGCCTAAAGAATTAAGGACATAATAAACTTCATCATCTTGCGCATCATCGGTAGATGAAATTTCATAGCACCCTATTGGTAAATTTAGTAAGACTTCAGAACTTCCTCCGCTTGTTAAGGTAAAAGGGCCGTAAGCTGTACCGTCTGAAGAGTTTGTTATAGTAATGGAAGTTCCAGAATAACCGTTATCACCCATGTCAAACATTTCTAGCCTTACTTCATTTTGACCTATACAGGTACAATCGCTGGCATATACATCATTAAATGTGAGAGTATTTAGATCATCACAGCTTTCTCCTGGATAGACGCATGGTTGAATATTCCCGAAATTACATGCTTGGACATCTGTACAGTTCTGTGCATTTACCAATGTAGAAAGAAAAATAAAGCATAAGAAAGTGAAGATGGCATAACGCGCGGTCATAATAATTTGGTTTAGGTTCTAAATACTTAAGTTAATAAAATTCTATCAATATTCAGGTGAAGTGATTCCTTTTATTATTTGGAATACCCTCTTCCTGTTTTATTTAAAGCTTCAATTCTGCTGTTTACATGAAGCTTTTCATATATGTTATATACATGTGTTCTTATCGTGTTCACGCTAACAAATAGTTTTTCTGCGAGTTCTTTATTTCTAAAACCTTGAGCTAATAGGTCTAATATTTCATTTTCACGAGTAGTAAGAGAAAAGTCTTCATTGGGTTCTGTTTGCACCGCTTTTCCAGAATTAATGGCATGAAAGCGAGCCACTACTTTTCTGGCTATTGAGCTACTCATTGGGCTTCCTCCATGGTGTAGTTCTCTGATCGAAGTAAGCAGTTTTTCTCCGGCAGCACTCTTAATTATATAGCCATTGGCTCCCGCCTCTAAAGCATTAAATACATTGTTATCATCATCATAAACTGAACAGATCATAATCTGAAGATTAGGGTATGATTCTTTAAGTTTTCGAGTACACTCGATACCATTCATTCCGGGAAGGTTGATATCCATGAGTACTACTTCAGGAACTTTATTTGGGATTTTTTCTAACGCCTCTTCTGCATTTCCGAATGCAATGCATGAAAATCCTTCTGTGCTATTGATAATGAACGAGACCCCCTGTCTAATTTCAGAGTTGTCTTCTACTATCGCTACATGTATGTTTTCCACTGATGTTATAGGATTTGAAATAGCCATATCACAAAGATGGGCTAATTGGGTTAGTTATTATCTAATACAAAAGCATGATTTTTAGTGATCGGAATCTTCATTTTTAAAGAAGATCCATTTCCGATACTTGAAGTTTGATCCACATCCCCGTTAATATCATTTGCTCTTTTTTTCATGTTTATCAGTCCGTTACCGAATCTTCTGGTTTTTTCCATATCAAAACCTACACCATTTTCAACGATGCTAATTTCTAATTCATCTGAAATACGTATAATCATATCTACACGGTCAGCTTTTGAGTGTTTATGAATGTTATGTAAACATTCTTTTACGATTAGAAATACATTTCTTCGGAACGCAGCTTTTACTTTAAGATTAGGAACGTTTTCCGGCATTTCAACTCTGCCATATAAATCTCTCACTTCGAAGTAATCGTTCACATATTTCTGAAGATAAGAGACCAAGCTTTCCAGTGAATCGTTAGTAGGGTTTAAAGCCCAGATGATTTCATTCATCTTTTTTACTATGTCAGTAGCTGCATTGTCAATATCTATTATTGGCTGTTCTTTACTTCTCTCAAGGCCAAGTTTAGTTCGTGCTATTCTGGATAGAATAACGATTTTAGTTAATTCTGAACCTAAATCATCATGCATGTCTGCACTAATTCTGTTTCGTTCTTCTAAAAGAGCTTGTTCCTTTTGAATAATGGCCAATTGGCGTTCATACTTTCTTCTAGTAAAAAAACGAATGATTAAGAAAGTGATAAGCCCTGCACCGAATATTAAAAGAGTCCTAAACCACCAAGAGGCCCACCATGCTGGAAGAGAAGTAAAACTTAACTTAACTGGCTCAGACCAGTCAGAATCATGTTTTCTAGCTCTAATTTGAAAGTTGTAATCACCAGCTTCGAAACGAGGGCTGTCTCTTATACACATCTCCGAGCCCACGAGACCTCTCTACATCTC
>CAJXOV010000435.1 GCA_913057815.1 uncultured Flavobacteriales bacterium | reverse complement strand
GGTCTCGTGGGCTCGGAGATGTGTATAAGAGACAGCATGAAGAGTGAATCTAGCTCGGCCATGAGGGTTTGGCTAATTAATAATGAAACTGACTCTCTTCTGCTAAGAAAGCAATGTACCGATGTAGTTTTCAGCAAAGAAGACAAAGTGTTAGATGCCTTTATAAATCGGTTGCATTTGACTGTAATTGACAGCTTAAATCAAGGAGTAGGGATAGCTGCTCCTCAGGTAGGAATAGCCAAGAATATTATTTGGGTGCAGAGGTTTGACAAACTTGATTATCCTTTTGAAGTATATATCAATCCAATCATAACTTATTACTCCGAAAAGAAACAACCCTGTCAAGAAGGGTGTCTTTCTATTCCTGACAGATCAGATATGTTAGAAGTACGAGCCGAGGAAATTGAAATTAACTACCTTAATTCTGATGGGCTAGAAATAACTGAAAAAGTTAGTGGCTTTACAGCCGTAATATTCCAGCATGAAATCGACCATTTAAATGGAATACTTTATACTGACTATATCGAAGATTAGAACTTCAAGTTTCCTATTCTAATACAACTCTCTCCTTTTCTTATAGTTTGAAAGATGATATTCTCTTGATTCATTCGGAAATCATTAGTAGAGTGGAAAAAGTTAATCTCTCGAGAATTTATACTCCGCATTGAATTGAATGCATTCTGTTTAATAGAATAAATCCCATTCTTAATTTTTAGTTCACTTGATGAATTTACAGTGAACTTTTCATTTTCATTAGAAAGAGAATGTTCATTGTACAATAGTTCAAATCCATCGTCAGAAGAACGAATATGAGTTCTCATATAATCCGTAGGTAAATTAAAATCCCTACAAATAAAATCCGACTGATGATTGGAAAGATCTGAATCAAACGTAAAAACTCCTATTGTTCCATCTGAGAGGCTTTCATTATTACTTTGATCTCTATTCCTCCCTTCGAAATGTTCAATATACTTATGCCTAAAATGATGACTTGATTTTTTCTTAATGTATCTTCCTACCACAACTGGAATATCATTCTTAAACCAAAAATGTTCTACCGTAAAATGAGGGAGTTCTGCTATTCTACCTTTTGAAAGAACCTTTCCTACTTTTTCAGAATTGAAGTATGAAGCACTAATAATTTCCTCAGTCCCATACTCTTCAAAATTCAACTGAATAAGGCTTTTACCATCAATTGAAAACTGGCCCAGAACTAATCCTGCTGACGACTTATGATTTTCTCTATAATAAGATCCTGCTAGGTATATAGATTCATTTCTATAAAATATTTTCAATTCGTTAATCGTCTTTTCAATAGGCTGTGGAATAGATACCTGACCAAGAGTAACTCCTGTTTCCAGATCTAAAGTGGTCATCTCAAACTCATATTTGTATGAGGTATTTAAAGGAGTATTTCTGGAGATAAAGGAATAGGTGTTATTTGAAGATATTATACCCGGTAGAATTTCAAATTCAGAATAGTATGTTGGAGAAATAGAAACAGTCCATATTTCATTTAACTTACAATCAAACAAGGAATGGCGGACCTTAGTTTCAAATTCAAGTTTACTCGTTTTCTTCTTGAAAACATCTTGACGGGCCTCTACTGAAGTAATTAAAAGATTCGAATACTTATCCAAATTAACCAAGAAATATCCATCATACGGAAATCTAATATTGGTATCATAAATTTTCCCATTGTTCATTTTGGTTAATGTTCGATGATCTGAAACATCTTCAAAACTACTCAGGAGAATACCGATAGCATGCAGAGTTAGTACTTTTTCATTCCGAGAACATAATAGAATATAGCAGTAAGTATCGTTTACTAGAACTTCTACATCTTTAAAATCATAAGTGAAAAAGTTGATAAAATCTCCTCTGAGTACAATTTGTCTTTTATTAATTACACGAAGTGAATCATTTAGTTTTTCAACGATAACAGCAGATTTTCCAAGATTGTGTTTTACTCTTACTTGAATTGAGTTTCCATCTGAAATTGGGAATTGTTCTCTAATATCAAATAGATTATTTACCGATGTTACACAATCAGATAATTCAGAACCTTCCTGACAAAAAGAGTCATTAATCACTGAATGACTTAATAGAAATATAAAGATATATTTAACTATTTCTATTCTCATTCTTTATGCTATCCAACCTTCTTTATTCCAATTAGGTGGTCTTTTTTCGATAAAAGCATCTCTACCTTCTTTAGCCTCTTCTGTCATATATGCAAGTCTGGTAGCTTCTCCAGCAAACACTTGTTGACCAACCATTCCATCATCAGTCAAATTCA
Organism: uncultured Flavobacteriales bacterium; assembly: GCA_913057815.1. Taxonomy (GTDB): domain Bacteria; phylum Bacteroidota; class Bacteroidia; order Flavobacteriales_D; family Sanyastnellaceae; genus ASP10-05a. The sequence goes on along the minus strand of CAJXOV010000435.1, from coordinate 617 downwards.
TCGCATATTTCAACATCTTAATCGCTGTTGGAGATTTTCCAAGTATTTCTTGAGCCCATTGCCACGCAGTAGATTCTAACTCTGCATGAGGAATAACGGCATTTACCATCCCCATTTCAAATGCTTCCTGAGCTGAATAGTTTCTTCCTAAAAAGAAGATTTCTCTTGCTTTCTTCTGCCCTACCATTTTAGCTAAATAAGCAGATCCATATCCTCCATCAAAACTTGAAACATCGGCATCAGTTTGTTTAAAAATAGCGTGCTCCTCACTAGCAAGTGTCAGATCACAAACCACATGCAAACTATGTCCACCTCCAACGGCCCATCCAGGAACCACAGCTATTACTACTTTAGGCATGAACCTAATCAAACGCTGAACTTCTAGAATATTCAATCTATGGTGTCCATCCTCTCCTACATATCCTCTTTCTCCTCGTACTTTTTGATCTCCACCACTACAGAATGCATAAACACCATCTTTAGATGATGGCCCTTCTCCGGTCAATAAGACTACACCTATAGAGCTATCTTCATGACAGTTATAAAATGCGTCATAAAGTTCACTAGTAGCTGTCTCTTATACACATCTCCGAGCCCACGAGACCTCTCTACATCTC
>CAJXOV010000434.1 GCA_913057815.1 uncultured Flavobacteriales bacterium | reverse complement strand
GGGTAGGTTCATTTTCAAATACATCTAAAGCAGCAAATTTTACTTTTCCACTGTCTAAAGCCTGAATTAAGTCATCTTCATTAATCACACCTCCTCTAGCTGCATTTACAAGACAAACACCATCTTTCATTTGTGCAATCTCATTTTTTGTAATTACCGCAGATCCATCTTCTTGTTTTGGAACATGAATGGAAATAAAGTCTGAATTAGTAATTACTTCATCAAAAGTTACCATTGGTACATTTACATTAACTGTTCCGGCACCTTCTATATTCCATTGCACCGCCCCATCACTAGAGCTTCTGTCATTAGCTATAACCTTCATTCCAGCACCCAAAGCATAAGTAGCAGTGGATTTCCCTATTCTCCCAAAACCAATAATACCAAGAGTCTTTCCTCTAAGCTCAGAACCTTTAGCGTATTTCTTTTTTAGAACTTTAAAATCAGAAGCACCTTTACTAGGCATCTCTCGATTACTATCAAATGTGTTTCTAGCTAAAGAATATAAATGAGCCATAACTAATTCTGCCACACTTTGACTAGAAGCAGATGGAGTATTGAATACGTCTAATCCTTTATCTCTTCCATATTGAACATCGATATTGTCCATACCTACGCCACCTCTACCAATAAATTTTAGATTTGGGCAAGCATCTATGATGTCTTGTCTAACTTTAGTGGCACTTCTCACTAAAATTCCTACATAACCAACTTCATTAATTTTAGAAATCAGTTGATCTTGAGGAATGAAATCAGTATGAATTTCTATTCCAGCTGCTTCTAATTTGGTTATTCCTGAAGCGCTTATTCCATCGTTGGCTAATACTTTCATTTGTTTTTTTATACAGCTACTGTAGCTAATTCTTTCATTACATTCACTAATGCCTGAACACTGGATAAAGGCAGAGCATTATAAATTGAGGCTCTATAACCTCCTACTGATCTGTGACCTTTAATTCCGCTAATGTTAGCATCAGTCCACATTTTATTAAACTTTTCCTCTAGAGAAGCATCCGTTAAATTAAAAGTAACGTTCATTTTTGATCTGCTGTTCTTTGTAGCATATCCTTCAAATAATGGATTCGAATCTATTTCGTTATAAAGTAGTTCTGCTTTTTGGTTGTTTATTTCTTCAATAGCTTTTACACCTCCCAAGTTTTTTAACCATTCCAGCATCAGCATAGATGTGTAAATGGCAAATACTGGGGGAGTATTAAACATAGAATCTTTGTCGATATGGACTTCTAAATCTAAATATGATGGAATCTTTCTTCCAGTTTTTCCTAAAAGATCTTTTTCTACAATGTAAAGAACAGTTCCAGCTGGACCCATGTTTTTTTGAGCACCAGCGTAAATTAGGGCAAAATCAGAAACATTTATTTCTCTACTAAAGATATCACTACTCATATCACAAATTAGAGGGCAATCCGTGGTAGGAAGTTCCTTCCATTGAGTTCCATAAATAGTGTTATTAGAAGTGAAGTGAAAATAATCTGTATCTGTGGCTAGCTTATATTCAGTGATGAGATCTTTATATCCACTTTCTTTACCTGATGCTACTACTTCGATATCTCCTAGCAGTTTAGCTTCTTTAATGGCTTTAGAACTCCAAGTTCCGCTGTCATGATAAGATCCTTTCCCGTTTTCAGTCAAGAAATTAAAAGCTGCTGTATAAAAACCTAAACTAGCACCACCTTGAAGAAATAAGACTTCATGAGTTTCGGGAACATTTAATAGTTCTTTAACTAAAGCTCTAGCCTTGTCCATTACTTGGACGAAAGGTTTGCTTCTATGACTCATCTCTATGAGAGACAGGCCAGTGCCGCCAAATTCTTTTACCGATTTAGATGCTTGATCTAAGACCTCTTGAGGCAGAATACATGGACCTGCGCTGAAATTATGTACCATTGTTTTTTAGCTTTAATAACAGTACAAACTTCCAAATAATATTCGTGATTATGGTTAGGTAATTGATAATAATTTTATCAACTATTGTTTTATAAACCAAGGGATTCTAAAGCTCTCATTTTATAGCGGTCTAATTTGAATAGATGATCCATATCACTGCGGGTGAAAACACCTTTTACGAAAGTTGAATTTTCAGTAATTATTTCCAGTCTCTTGTCTTCAAATGATATGATATTTAGAACCTTAAGTAATTCTGTTTTTGATAAATTATTAGATGATATCAGATTCTTTACGGCAGAAATTTTGTCTTTCTCGAAGATAAGCGCATCCAGTTGACCAATTTCTTTTTTATTTGGGTTGTTACTTGAAGTGTACTCTGAACGGATAATAATGTGTTTAGTAGTACTGGTAATGTTTTGATCAGATTTTAAAGAATCAGAATTAATGGTATTCAAAAAGACAGGTGAGAGTTCAAATTCAGCTTCTGGGAGTAGTAACCATTCTTCAGATATAAATTGTAAATCGAGCTTTTGTGTTTTGCTACGCAATATCTTAATGTCACTGGACAAAATTTCAGTACCCGCAGAATCTAATATTTCACAAAACACACTAGCTTGGGAAGGGAAGTACAATTCGGATTGTTTAACCAAGCTATCGGTAACCAACACCGTATTCATTTTAATGGAAAAGTAGATAGAATCTGATGAAGAAATTATGAGAGAACCTTGTGAAAGGAGATTGCTAACTGAAGAAAAATATAACAGTAATAGAACTAATAAAATATGGGCGTTAAACTTCTTCAATGTTGTTTTTCTACTTCCTATGAAAGAATCGCACCAAATTTAAATTATTAAAGAATCAATTGCCTGTTTTTTCCTTAACTCTATTTTGAAGAATTTTAATTGGACCTTTAGAGGGTAGTTTTCGGAGTAACACGTTGAGCATATTGTGTTTTCCTTTTCCAAATAAAGTAGGTGCGAACCTGTCTCTTATACACATCTCCGAGCCCACGAGACC
>CAJXOV010000433.1 GCA_913057815.1 uncultured Flavobacteriales bacterium | reverse complement strand
GAGATGTAGAGAGGTCTCGTGGGCTCGGAGATGTGTATAAGAGACAGCTTCAAATTCATCATGAATTACGGTCAGGTAATCTCTCATTTGATCTAGATACACTTGATCCATCACCAGTTCTCCTACTTCTACTAGGTTAGATAATCTTAATACCAGGTAACCTGCTCCTTGAAAAGGATCTTCATATAACAAGATTTCTTCAGGTACTGAATTAGGATCCGGGTTTGTAATCAATGACTCACCTACTTGAGTATTAAGATAAAATGTCTCCTCTGTTTCGTAAATAGGGTCAATACTAATACCTACGCCATTAGATTGTTCTTCTTCAAAGTTTGGGTGACACAGTATTCCCATGGCCGCCACAAAGTGATCCACACGATAGAAATCTCTTTCTTCATAGGCTCTGAAATTCCACATGCTGGCATAAACTTGCTTTATGGATTTTTGGATATGACCTTCATCCAGGTGTTGGGTTTTAGACGTGTATAATCCGGCACCACTAAACCCAGGTAAATCTTCATTGTTAGTACTTGATCTACATCTCACGGCAGTTCCAACTGGGAAGTCATCATGCATAGCTTGTAAATCATCCAGCATCCACTGTGGCATAGGAGCATCTTTAATGTCTCTTCTAAAATCTCTTAATCGTTCAACTCGAAAATTCAAATCAGTTTGGAAAGTCGGATTATCAATCATGACTTGTGCCTCTTGATAGAAATTATTGAACTGCATAAACTCATCGTAGTAATAAAACGGAATTCCAAAACCATCGGGTATTGTGACACTAGGAAATCCAAAATCTCTCATGGTAGAGACGTTTGAGCATTTGGCTCCAAAGGCAGAAGACATCTCAAACTCAATTTCATCTAATGGTAGGATATCTGTGATACTTAAATCTCGAACAGGTATTTGAGCTTCTGTAGGTCTAAGATCTTCATACCAGTCATTTACTTCAACTAAAGTAGCTTCTCGTATTTGAAATGTTTCATTTTCTACTTTGTAATAAATGTAACCTCCTAAAAGATTTGCTATTGTATCAATCGACAAAGGATCTGCGATGTAGGCATTCGGTACATTATCTTGAATAGCCCTTAAGTTAACGTGAGATAATGGAGTTTGAATAACAGAAGTTATGATTCCACCCACTCTTGGTAATGAATTAGGTAGTGCATCATAAAGAACTATATCTCTACTTCCTGGAGTTTCATTAAGGTCCTCCATATGTCTAAAGAAACCATATCCTTCTGCTTCATGAAAAGGGATATAATTGATTTCTGCGAAAACATCAGATTCTAAGACAACCTCAATTCTAGAATCAACAAATTCATCTGCATAATTATTAAGGTGGTTGTTTTCATCATTCTGTCCTATAAAGTGATTCATATTATTCTGAAGGAAAGGCATATTGGCAGACAATAACTCGTATGTTCTTTGGGTCGCTTCAAAGTCATATGCATCTCCAAAAGAGAAGTTAAATGAATAGCTACCAATAACTCCATTTGATGAAATGTCATTTGGATTAAAAACAATTTCTCCAGAACTATCATCTCCACCCACAGTAGCGCCAATTCCATTGAAAAAACTAGCATGTATTGTATAGGTATTACTATTGATAAAATATATCTTGGGCTGAGGAGTGTCCCTATCAAGTATTCCAAACTTTACATACAATTGTCCATCTAGAAATGGAGCCCAACCCACATTGTTTATTGTAGCCAACTCCAAGAATGTTTCAGCATCCGTAATAGAAGTGGCTCCATCAATAAATGGTATTGAATAAGCATAATTGATAGGAGCATCAGTAGGCATGTTGTTAAATTCAGTAACATCATCTATACCATCTCCATCATAATCTTCAGGAGAAGCTACATCATGTTCTGTTATAGTATAATTCTCTATTGGATAAGCAGCTCCTGGCTCAGAGATCACCATGGTTCCATCAACACCCATATACATAGAGGAAGCCCAGTTAAACGTAGGGCTATGGTCTGCATGAAGCATATAATATTTACCTAATTCCGCTTGAATTGACAACTGTACTTGACCAATACTATTTACAGAATAGTTATCGATGGTCACTTGCGCGTTGCAAAAAGAGGAAACAGATAGGAAAAAAACAAGGAAGGGAATAATTCTTTTAATCATGATTAAGAGTCTTTGGTAATAAGATTATTTCGGTTCAATAGTGTACTAATATACAGCTGTTATTTCAGTTACAATTGAATTAATCAAATCTGAAAATTTTTAGGCACTATTACCCTAAAGTGATAGCTAATCTATTTACATACAAAAGAAAAAACGAAAGGGTTGCTTGTAGCAATTAGGATTTACATTTATTCCAAAATAAAGGTAAACTAATAAATAGTCAGTGTCATTTGCATTGCAAAGCACTTTCTATTCATTACATACAAATGACGAATGTAATAAATGTAGTCGGCCACATTTTTTATAGAATACCACTTGATAAATCCGGTCATAAATATCTAAGTCAATATCGCCTATTTCTTCCTCGACCAATAGACCTGCCAAAACTCCTGTGGTATAACTATGCCCGACCACAAGTGCGTCCTGTTTTCTATCGATTAACATTTCTGAAAAACATTCAAGGTCAAACTCACTATACTCCTGAATCTCCAGTTCTTTAGATTGAGCTGTGGGCTGAGCTGTTCTTTTAGTTCGTGCAACGTCAGTTGAATAAACAGCCTCAATAGCTACATCTTCAAGAAAAGTATTTAGAAATTCTGACCTTTGTTCACCACACTCGGTAAGCGGAGCGTCTGAAGAACCATTGGATGTGAAGTTCTTTTCGGAATGTCTTACTAAATATATTGTAAATATATTTTCTTGTTTCTGAGCACAAGACTCTAATTGAAACCCGAGAATTATTAAAAAAATAATACCTGTCTCTTATACACATCTCCGAGCCC
>CAJXOV010000432.1 GCA_913057815.1 uncultured Flavobacteriales bacterium | reverse complement strand
GTCGGCAGCGTCAGATGTGTATAAGAGACAGCTCTGGTTCTCTTTAGATAAGGACTTGTTCGTTTTTTCCAATTTAGAAAAAGCCTCGTTTTTTGAAACCAGGTTGTTATCTGAAATGACATCCACTGTCTCTTTAATCTCTTCTGAAAGCTCTTGTGATTGATTAGTTAAATGCTCATTTTCATTTTGCATTTGTTCTATTTCCATAGTAAGTTTCTCAATCTGAGCTGTCTTTTTATTTATCGTTCTGTTGTTTCCGTTTAATGATCTTTGACTTTTGGCTTTCTGTTTTTCTAAACTAGAAACTTTGTCCTCTAGCGTACTAAGGACCAAACCATCCATAGAATTATAAACTTCTTCTTTTTCAGTCTGCACATTATAAGTGTTAGAAATGTTTAAGTCCATATCTCTTTCTAGATCGTTTAAATTCTTTTGATTAGAATCAATGACTTTTATAGTTTTAAGCCGCTCTTTCTCCAGAGAGCTCATAGCAGTACTTATTTCTTGAAGCTTAAGTTCAGAGTTGATTTGCGAAGATGTAGATTGAATTTCTTGAGTAAAAGAAACTAACGAGCAGCACAGAAGGCTGAATAATAAAATTGTTTGTAGAGTTTTCATCGAATTGGCTATTGTAAATTATACCATTAGGACGAAAACCCTCTATAAAGTCACTTATAGGATATCCAGGATCTCTTTTTGAGTTAGAATTCCTTTGTCTGCATTATACCATTTTTGAATTTCGGTAGACAATTCACTGTAAGGCGGTTTAGGGTCAGGAAGACTTTTATATTCTAACACTTTATTTTGAGCAGGTTCAGGTCTTGGTCCCCATCTAGATATTTCATTTAACTCTTCATCTAAAATTGCTAGAATAGGAATAGACTTTCCTCCATTGGTTAGATAATGTACCATAAGATCTTCTTGAGAATCTCTAAGAACAATTTTTAGCTCAATAGAATTATTTAAATCCGCTAATTTGGCTATGATAGGAACTGTTTGGGAGGCGTCACCGCACCATGATTCAGTAATTAGTAACCAGGTTTGTGGGCTCTGAATATCGGTTACTTTTTTCTCTAGTTCGGAATTTAAAGAAACGGTCTTATAAACCCTTTTCATTCTACTATACCCGAGTTTTGAGTAATTGTAGAATTCTTCATTGTCTTGAAAGCTAGTCGCCTTATTGTCTTTGTGTAAGGCTTCTATTAAATCAAGATATAATCCAAAACTCATGGCATTCCCAAGTGCGTTTTCTATTGCTTTTTTCTTTTCCATTGCACCGCTAAAGAAAGCAATTATAAGTCATAGTTTTATTAAAATAGTTTAATATTTGTATCATGGAATGGACAGGAAATATTCGAAAAATGAAATCTGAATTGAATGAAGAAGTAGCGTATACACTTCCTCTTTATGATGTGTTAGAGCCTTTGGCCGAAATTTCAATGAATCAATTTATCGGACAAGAATTATCTATGAAGTTCGAAAATGAGATAAACTGTGTAGTTACCGGAAAGCGAATTAATAAGGCTTATGGAGAAGGTATGAGCTATGATGCGTTTATGAGCTCTCCGATGGCCTCTCCAAGCATTATTCGTCCTGAGCTTAGTCGTATACATGAAGGAATAGCACTAAGGGATAAAGAATGGGAAGAGAAATACCATCTGAAGCCACATATAGTTTATCTATCGTTAACTAGTGAAGTAAAAGTAGGAGTGACGAGTGAGAGAAACATTCCATATAGATGGATAGATCAAGGAGCAGTAGAGGCTATTCTATTAGCTGAAGTGCCGTATAGACAATTGGCTGGACTAATCGAGGTGTCTTTAAAAGAATATAGAGCTGATAAAACCAATTGGCGTAAGATGCTTAAAAATGAATATGAACCTACTGACTTACTAGATCATAAAGATGAGTTAATCGAATATTTGGATGATGAGTTACAACAGTTCATTTCTGATAATGATCAAATAACTAAGATTAAGTATCCTGTGATTTCTTATCCAACTAAGGTGAAATCTATGAAGCTAGACAAGGTTTTAGAAGTGGAGAAAAAGCTTACTGGAATTAAGGGACAATACTTAATGTTTTCAGATGATACTGTGCTAAACATTAGAAGCCACTCTGGTTATAAGGTGACTATAGAGTCATAAAAAAACCGATGAGGAAATCACCGGTTTTTAATGTTTTAGGGAATAATTTTTTTATTCCTTGATTATCTTTCTGCTGTAAGTTCTTTCGCCTTGAAGAATCTGCAAGAAATAAGGTCCGTTAGCTAGTGAATTTAAATCAATATTGTTATTGTAATCTGATTCTCCTACTCGTATTTCTTCATAAACAGTTTTACCTACTTGATTAAAGATAATCACCTTAAATTCATCGTCAGTAGGTAATTTAAACCTTAGTGTAAACTCACCATTATTAGGATTAGGAAAGAAGTTTACAAATTCAAATTCTAGATCATCTTCAACTCTAAGTTCATCGGTAGCATTTGAATTAACGCTTTCGAGGTCTTGAGCAGTTATAGACTCAATTGAAATTGAAATGTTTATTTCTTCTTCAACCATACCCAGCTCTTCTAGCATAGGAGTTAAAATTTCTTCTATTTCTCTTTCAAATTCTTCAGAATTAAAATTTGAACCCTGATCAAAACTTCTCATCATTTCCTCAAGTCTTTCCTCTATTCCTTCTAGGTGAATACTATCCTCATCACTATCATATTTAAAAAAGAATTCTCCCATATTATTAGGGGCAGACTCAAACTCCCTAAACATATCATGACCATGAATGTTATGTTGGTTTGTTCTAGAACCAAGTACACCTGAAAGTTTCATTTTCTTATCACCTCTATAGAGTTCGATTTTAATCTTATCTCCGCTATTAAGGTTCTTAATAATATCAGCTACTGTCTCTTATACACATCTCCGAGCCCACGAG
>CAJXOV010000431.1 GCA_913057815.1 uncultured Flavobacteriales bacterium | reverse complement strand
TCTCTATTCGTCGGCAGCGTCAGATGTGTATAAGAGACAGCTTTTAAAGAAGCATGTTGAGGTCCAAGGTCATGATAATGAAGAAATGCATCTTTTTCATAACCCACATTAACGAAGGCAGCATTTAAACTAGGAAGTACTTTTCGCACTTTGCCTAAATAAATGTCGCCAACTTTATATTCCTTAGATGTATTCTCTTTGTGTAGTTCTACTAACTTTTTGTCTTTGAGAACTGCTATATCTGAGCCTTTTTCAGAGGCATTGATAATTAATTCTACACTCATGTGTAAATTTCCTTTTTAGGTGAATCTGGATATAGATATCCAGTCTGGACTTATGTCCACTAAATAAAAAGGCAATAAAGTACTGTGAAGGAAAGGATTAAAGAAACTCCGAGGAGTTTCTTATTTCTTTTGCTTATGTCTGTTCTTTCTCAAACGCTTTTTACGTTTGTGAGTTGACATCTTATGTCTCTTTCTTTTTTTACCACTTGGCATATCGTAATACTTTTAATTTCTTAATCTACTAATTTCACTCTGCACAGCATCTACTTTTTCTGAATCAGCCGGGTCTATTTCAGTTAAATAAACTTCTAGTTGTTCGATAGATGCTTCTTTATTGCCTACCTCTTCCAAACAAACCGCTAATTGATAGCGAACATCTGGATATTTTTTCAGGCCTGCAAAGGTAATAACTTTTTCAAACCGATTTACAGCTTTTTCAAATTGTCCTGTTTGAACAGAGAATAAGCCCAGATAATATTGAGCATCTACTTGAGTGGAGTCTTCTTTGACAATACCCAGTAATTCCTGGATGCCCGCCATAGGGTTCTCACTTTGAACAGATTGAATGGCCCCTTGCACTCGAGCTTCTATTGACCTTCCTTTAGTTAGATCATCTCCGCTTACAGGATTGAGTTCTGTGGATGCTTTAGCTTTTATCTCTTTTCTAGTTTCGAGAGGTTGCTCAGGCATAAATAAAAATAGCACTACCAGAAGAACTGATAATGCTATTAAAATAATTTGTTTGTTTTTAGAGCTCACTACTTAACAGGAACTTTTGTCTTTACTTTCTCTACGAAAGATTTAGCAGGCTTAAACGCAGGAATATTATGCGCTGGAATAATTATAGCCTTATTCTTTAAAATGTTTCTACCAGTTTTTTCAGCTCTAGTTTTCACTATGTAACTTCCGAAACCTCTTAGATATACATTTTCACCTTTTTCTAGAGAACCTCTCACGGTGCTCATGAAGGCTTCTACTACAGTTAGTACATCTACTTTTTCAATACCAGATTTATCCGCTATTGAATTTACAATATCAGCTTTTGTCATTTTGTGCTTTTGAATTATTAATTTCACTTAAAATACATTGCAAAAATACTTACTCCGCTGAATTACTGGGCATCTTTTAGAAATTTTATGAGTCTCAGAATCAATTCCATATAAATGAACACATTCTTTAACGCTGTAATCCTTAGATGGTATGATCAAAAAAAGAGAGATTTACCTTGGAGGAAGACTAAAGACCCGTTTAAAATTTGGTTGTCTGAGGTTATTCTCCAACAAACCCGAGTAGCGCAAGGATTAGAGTATTATTTAAAATTCATTTCTAATTTTAAAGATGTACATGAGCTTGCTAATGCTGATGAGGACAGAGTTCTAAAGTTGTGGCAGGGGTTAGGGTATTATTCAAGAGCTAGGAATTTGCACTTTACTGCTAAGTATATTTCTAAGGATTTACATGGAATATTTCCAGACACCTATTCAGAGCTTATTAAATTAAAGGGAGTCGGTCATTATACAGCTTCGGCTATATCAAGTTTTTGTTTCGATGAAAAAGTGGCAGTCTTAGATGGTAATGTTTTTAGAGTTCTTTCCCGGTTCTTTGGTTTATCTGACCCTATAAACTCATCTAAAGGAGAGAAAAAATTCAGGGAGCTGAGTGCTTATGTCCTTCCAGAGACTAATGTGGACTCATATAATCAAGGAATTATGGAGTTTGGCGCGTTGCAATGTGTACCGGTAAACCCATCTTGTGAAAAATGCCCATTGTCAGATAAGTGTTATGCTTTGGCTAATAATGAGATTAAAAATTTACCAATCAAGATAAAAAAGGCTAAGGTTGAAGCAGTATTCATGATTTTCGTTGTTTTGATTTCTGAGGATTCACTGGTGTTGAGAAAAAGGGAAGGGAAAGGGATTTGGCAAAACCTTTATGAGTTTCCTTCTTTAAGTTCTAAAACTGAGACAGAAACTAGCGCTCAATTAGAAGGTCTTCTCACTGAGTTTAAAGTTAATCCTGAAGATTTCATATTCGATAGCCAACAATACACACATCTTCTTTCACATAGGAGAATTAAGGCTAAATTTAAAGTGTATAAATTCAGTAATCCTATGGAATCCTCTGTTGGTGAGCTGGTAAATATTACTGATTTCGAAAATTATCCAATTCATAGGCTGATGGATAAATTTGTGGAGGATAACCCCACTTTACTTAAATTAGATTGAAAATCTAATAGCAAGAGGTTGTTTGTCGCTATAGAGTTATAAATTTGTACAAATAATTAAACAATCCATGGCTGGAGTAAATAAGGTGATTTTAGTTGGAAACTTAGGAAAAGATCCTGAGATTAAATCGTTCGAGAGTAACCGAGTGGCTAATTTTTCATTAGCTACCAGTGAAACTAGAAAGAATAAAAACACAGGTGAAAGAACGACTTATACTGAATGGCATAATATAGCAGTATGGGGAGCTCAAGCTGATGTAGTGGAGAAGTATTTAAAGAAAGGGTCTCAGATTTATCTTGAAGGTAAATTAAGAACTAGGTCGTGGGATGGAAATGATGGAACAAAAAGATATACAACCGAAATAGTTGCAGATTCTTTTACTATGCTGGGAAAAGCTCCTTCGGAAGGTTCTAATTCTGATGCAGTGAGCAGCCCTACTA
>CAJXOV010000430.1 GCA_913057815.1 uncultured Flavobacteriales bacterium | reverse complement strand
CTCGTGGGCTCGGAGATGTGTATAAGAGACAGGTGGTTAGGAGCTATGTACAGATTTGGAGACGCTATGGGGCTTTTGGCATCATATCAAATGACTGATCAGTTAAGAGCTGGTTATTCTTATGATTATACTCTTTCCGATTTACAGAGCTATAATGGAGGGTCTCATGAGTTCATGTTGAGCTATGATTTCTTCTTTAAAAGTGACAAGTTACTTTCACCTAGATTCTTTTAAAACAGACTAATACATTGAAAATAATGAAAAAGATAATTTTAATTATTGCTACGCTATACGTAGGCGCCCTATCTGTATTAGCTCAGGAAGGAAGAATAAAAAAGGCCGATAAACTATATGATAGATTGGCCTATGCAGAAGCCGTTGAATATTATAACAGTATTCTAGAACAAGGAGTAGACTCATCGAGAATAGCTGCTAAAATGGCCAATTGCTATTATGAAATGAGAGACCCAGTTAACGCTGAAAAATGGTACGCCATAGTGGTGAAGAATCAACCAGTTCCTCAGGATTATTTCAAGTATGCCGAGACTTTAAAAGGAAATGGAAAGTATGCGAAGGCAGCCACATTTATGGCTAAATATAATGGGTTGGATGCGAGTGATAGCAGAGCTCTAGCGCATGTCCAGAACGAAAATTATCATGTAGAAATGAGTGAAATCTCTGAGAGGTTTACACTTAGGAACGAACAAAATAATTCTAAAAAAGCTGATTTTTCACCTGCATACTATGGAGATAAAATTGTTTTTGTGAGTAACAGAGACTTATTAGGAACAGGAGTTAAAAGACAGCACAAATGGAACAATGAACCTTTTCTAAATCTGTTTGTAGCCAACTTAGGAGAGAACGGAAAGCTACAAGGAATAGCACCGTTTTCTGAAAAGGTAAACACCAAGTTTCATGAAGGTCCTGTTGTTTTTACTGAGGATATGAAGACTATGTACTTTACCAGAAATAACTTTCTGAATGGAAAGAAAAACAAATCGAGTGATGACATAGTGAAGCTAAAAATGTACGTTTCTACTAAAACAGATTTAGGTTGGTCCGACCCAGTTGATTTCCCGTACAATGGAGATGAATATTCAGTAGGACACCCTACACTTAGTCCTGATGCTAAAACACTTTATTTTACCTCTGATATGCCCGGTGGATATGGAGGAACTGATATTTGGATGTGTAAAATGGAAGGAACTTCATGGTCTAAACCTATTAATTTAGGAGAAACATGGAATACTGAGGGAAATGAAATGTTCCCATTCATGCATAAAGATGGAAGCTTCTATTATTCCTCAGATGGACTTTTAGGATTGGGTGGATTAGACATTTTTGAATGCAGGGCGGGATCAAACGGAATGAACCCTCCTGAAAATTTAAAAGCTCCGGTTAATTCGTCCAAAGATGATTTCGGATTCATTGCTAACTCTGAAAAAACGGAAGGTTATCTTTCATCAAACAGAGTAGGTGGAAAAGGAGATGATGACATTTATCATTTCATAATGGATGACATTATACCTCTTACTATTAGCGGTGTAGTAGTTAATGCAGATGATAATATGATTCCATTAGAAGGAGCTAGAGTTAGATTAATAGACGCTTACGATGCCGTAATAAAATCAGAAAAAATGGACCCGGAAGGAGAATTCCAATTCGAATTGGATCCTGAACATTGTGGATATAAAATTCAAATAGATAACGGTTCTGGCTGGTCTGATTACGCCTATAAGAATGCTCCTTGTGACATGGAAGAAGGGGATATAGGACTGGGAGATATTCCATTGGAACAAATGAAATGGTCAGCCACAGGTATCGTCAGAGAGAAAGGTTCTAACGACCCTATCCAAGGATTTAACATCACATTAGTAGATAAAGCCACTGGAGAAGAAGAAATGAAACTAACGGCTGCTGACGGACTGGTTCAATATCCTTTGATAGAGAATACGGATTATGAAATGAGATTCGAGAAGCAAGGCTATTTTGGAAAAACTGGAAAATTCTCTACTGTGGGAATGGAACCAGGTGTAATTAAATTAGAGCGTTACATAGATTTAACTTTTGAGAAAATAGAGATTGGAAAAGCCATCAAAATTGAAAACATCTACTACGATTATGATAAATCATTTATTAGAGATGATGCAGCAGTAGAATTAAATAAAATAGTTCAATTGTTAAATGACAATCCTACTATAAAAGTAGAAATGGGGTCACATACAGATGCCAGAGGTAGTGACGCTTATAACTTAAAGCTCTCTAAAAGAAGAGCTAAGTCAGCTATGGAGTACATTATTTCTCAAGGTGTAGCTGAGGAAAGAATGAGCTGGAAAGGATATGGAGAAACTATTTTAATCAATGAATGTACTAACGGAGTGAAGTGTGATGACGCATCTCATGAAGCCAACAGAAGAACAGAATTTAAAGTTGTAGGTTTTATAGAAGGCTTACAGAAATAGAAAAATATTCATATGATAGGCCCAACCCTAGTTTAGGAGTTGGGCCTATTTGTTTTTTATTAAAAATAATCACTTATTTTAGAAACTTAATTACTTCATTTGAAGTAAACCTTTACGGATATAAAGCAATGTATTATATTTGCAATCCGTTTGAAAAAATGGTCTCGTGGCCGAGCGGTTAGGCAGTGGTCTGCAAAACCATCTACACCAGTTCGAATCTGGTCGAGACCTCAACGAAAACCCAATCAGAAATGATTGGGTTTTTTTGTTTAAAAAAATCTCCCAAAACCGCTATTGAGAGGGGAATAACACTAAAAAAAGCTAAAATATGTCTAGGGTGGATTTGCTTAGAAATGACTTTAAAAAGAGAAGAACGAGAGTTTATAACTAGCCTTAACTTTTAACTAAAAGTGGTCAATACTATTCAGGCTTAGACAATTTACCAACCACCAACCACCAACCACCAACCACCAACCACCAACCACCAACCACCAAC
>CAJXOV010000429.1 GCA_913057815.1 uncultured Flavobacteriales bacterium | reverse complement strand
CCTCTCTATTCGTCGGCAGCGTCAGATGTGTATAAGAGACAGTTTGTAATCAGTACAGCCGAAAGCAGTTTTGCCTTTTACAACCTCACCTTTACCGCATTTAGGGCAGGATTTATCGTCTTTTTTGGCGACAGGAGCTGCACCTTCTAAAATCAATTGAAAGGATTCATTGAATTTCACCACACCATCTACTTTAGAGTCTCCTGATTTAAACCCCTTAAGTTTTACCGTACATCCCTTTAATATCAGTCTTTCTATCTGTTTGTCAGATATTTTCTTATCCATAAAAGAAAATGGAACTCTTAAATCACAACCATCTTTATACTGATTACAGCCATAAGCAGATTTCCCTTTCATAACTGTTCCTTTGGAGCATTTAGGGCATTTTGCATTTCCTAATCCAGAAGCTTTGGCTTTTTTGGCTGCAGGTTTTTCAGCTACTTCAGTTACAGCAGAAATCTTAGGAATGTTTTGTTCTATTCTCACTTCATAAACCAGCTGATCCACCATCTGTTTCATGTGCTTGATAAACGAACCAGCGTTGTATTTCCCTTGTTCTATTTCACGCAGCTGTTTTTCCCAAGTTCCTGTAAGCTCCGCAGATGTAAGTAGTTTGTTTTTTATAGTGTCTATCAACTGGACTCCTGTAGGAGTAGGGTGAATTTGCTTTTTTTGCCTCTCTATGTATTTTCTCCTGAAAAGTGTTTCTATGATATTAGCTCTTGTAGATGGTCTTCCTATACCATTTTCCTTCATGAGTTCCCGCATCTCATCATCATCCACTTGCTTTCCTGCGGTTTCCATAGCTCTAAGAAGAGTGGCTTCAGAGTAATACTTAGGAGGTTTAGTTTCCTTTTGAGAAAAAGAAGGTTCGTGTGGCCCAGTTTCACCTTTTTTTAAATCAGGAAGAATTCCATCTTCTTTTTTCTCTTTTGCTACGCCCCATTCAAAAACCTCACGCCAACCTTTCTTAATGATAACCTTACCAGTAGTTTTAAAACTAACGTCAGCAGCTTTTCCTATCACTGCGGTATTTCCTACTTCACATTCGTCATAAAACGCAGCTATGAATCTGCGAGTAATGATATCATAAACCTGCTGCTGTTGAGCATTTAGGTAACCTGTATCACCAGTAGGAATTATAGCGTGGTGATCTGTAACTTTCTTATTATCAAATATCTTTTTGCTTTTCTTAATCGGTTTAGCTAAAACTGGAGCTGTAACTTCACCATAATCTGAAAGCTTTTCTAAAATTCCCTTCACCTTAGGATGAATGTCTTCTGAAAGGAAAGTCGTATCTACTCTAGGATACGTGATCACTTTCATCTCATATAGTTTCTGAGCAGTTTTCAATGTGTCATCAGCACTCATGCTGAATTTATTATTACAGAATACCTGAAGTCCAGTTAAATCGAAAAGTTTAGGAGCATATTCTTTTCCCTTCTTTTTGGTAACCGAAACTATCTCAAAATCACTTTCCTTAACTTTATCAGCAAAAGTCTTTCCTTCTTCTTCACTCGTAAATCGCCCTTCCTCACAGTTGAAATTAGTCTCTCGATAAGTCGTCTGTAGTTCCCAGTAAGGAACAGGTTTGAAATTGATGATTTCTTTATGCCTATTCACTACCATAGCTAGAGTAGGAGTCTGCACACGCCCTACAGAAAGCATCTGCTTATAACCACCATGTTTTAGCGTGTATAATCTGGTGGCATTAATTCCCAGTATCCAATCACCTATAGCTCTAGAAAATCCAGCGTAAAACAAATTCTCATAATCCTCTGCAGGTTTTAGATTTTGGAATCCATCTTTAATAGCCTCAGCAGTCAGCGATGAAATCCATAATCGCTGCACTTCACCTTTATATTCCGCCTGATTAATCACCCATCTCTGAATGAGTTCTCCTTCTTGCCCGGCATCCCCACAGTTGATAACCAAATCAGCTTTATCCAGTAAATTTTTGATAACATCAAACTGTTTCTGAACACCATCATTATCTACTACTTTGGTTTGGAATTTCTCAGGAAGCATCGGCAAATCATTCAGATCCCAACTTTTCCAATAAGATTTATAATCCTTCGGTTCCATAAGCGTACACAAGTGTCCGAAAGTATAGGTCACCACATAACCATTCCCTTCGAAGTAGCCGCTATGCTTTTTATCAGCACCCAGCACATTCGCTATTTCTCTAGCTACACTTGGTTTCTCGGCTATACATACTTTCATTGACAGCGCTTTTTCCGCGTTGCAAAGAAAAATAAATGTCGTCCATAAACGATAAAATTAGAAACGGAGATGCTAACAATCTTTCTTAAAAAAGATATAAGATTTTAGACTCTAAACTTAAGACTCTTGACTGGATTTAGAATAACCTCGGATGCTTGGCCACAATGAATCGACAATTTTGAAAAAAAATGAAAAAGTGGATAAGACTTGCTAATTTAGAATTGACTTCCGGTCATAATAGCGCCTCCCATCATTGAAAGTACAAAACCAAAATAAACTATATAGAAGAGCACGAACATGCTACTAAAGCAAATTCCTATAATTCCACAAGTCCTTCCTGCTTTAAGATTTGAGTAAGATGACTCTGAAAATAATTCAGGATTTTCTTTATGCTCTTTTAATGATTTAGAACTCAACACAAGTGCTAAGATGCCTAAAACTAAACCTAACCCGCACATTACTAAGGAACAAATCCCTAGTATTAAAACGGCCGTATCATTTGGTAAATTCTTTTCTGAACTCATTCAGGTTAAAGTGTTGATTTTAAAATAAAAAGGACAATTTATAAGAATAGTTTAAAACAATCAAAGTAACTGTAGAATAAAAACCAATCATTAGAGCCTTTAAATACAATGGTTTTCTCAATTTGAGAAAAATTGCTAGCAAAAATAGCGTTATAATAAAGGGAATAAGTGGAGGATATAGAAAAAAACTCTCTTCAATATTCCCTTTAATT
>CAJXOV010000428.1 GCA_913057815.1 uncultured Flavobacteriales bacterium | reverse complement strand
CAGTGCAGGATGAATTAGAGATTGCTTTTAAGAATACACTTCAAGACCAAGGTTTTCAATCTGAAAAGATTGACTTTTTTAGTGATGATATTAATTCTAGTGAAAAGGCCGATTCTCTTTTACAAAAAGAAATGGGGAAATTCGGAAAAGAACAATCCGAAATTTTAAAGCAAACCGAGATTTTCGAGGACATTCTAGGAGGAAAAGTTTCTGTTCAAATTGGTAAAGGAATCGAAAGTAGAATTGACCTAGAAGTTATAGATAGTCTGATAAAAGGAGGGTTAAGAGAAAGAGCCATAAGAACTGCACATGTTTTTGGGGTGTTTGATTCTCATAATAATGTGTTTTTATTGGGAGAAGATGCCACAGGTTGTGCAGATAAACTAAAAGCTAGTTCAGCTACTTACTCGGCTAAGCTTTTCCCTAAAAACTTGGCCAATAAAACATATTTCCTAAAAATATTTTTCCCTCGGCAGCAGCAGTATCTGTTTCAGTCGATGTGGACCTTGTTGGTTATGTCTGGGATAATTATAATAGCTGTAATAGCCGCTTTTATATTTAGTTTGAAAACCATATTCAAACAAAAGAAGCTTTCTGAAATGAAAAATGATTTCATAAACAATATGACTCATGAGCTAAAAACTCCTATTAGCACAATATCGCTTGCCTGTGAGGCATTAAAAGATCCAGATATGAGAAGCTCTCAAAAACAGACGGACTCTTTTGTGAACATGATCAACTCTGAAAATAAACGATTAGGAGTGCTTGTAGAAAATGTTCTTCGTTCTGCTTTATTGGATTCTGACGAAATGCCATTTAAAGTAAATCGGGTAGATGTAAATGAAATAGTGAGAGGTGTATGCCGAAGTTTGGCCATTAGAATTAAAAAATATGATGGGAAGATTAATTTAAAACTTGACCCACAAACGCCATTTATAGAAGGTGATTCTGTTCATTTAACTAACATGGTCTATAATTTGTTGGACAATGCTATCAAGTATTCTCCAGAAAGTCCATTATTGGAAATATGCACCAGGGGTGTAAATGACAATGTAGAAATAGAAGTAGGAGACAATGGAATAGGAATAAACAAAGAGAATCAGAAAAAAATATTTGATAAATTATACCGTGTTCCCACAGGAAACGTTCATGATGTTAAGGGATTCGGTTTAGGGTTGAATTATGTAAAAGTAATTGTAGAAAAACATCATGGAGAAATAACTGTAGAAAGCGAATTAAAAAAGGGAAGTACATTCACCATAGTAATACCAAAGAAATATGAAAAGCACCATTAAAATATTACTCGTAGAAGATGATCCGAATCTAGGATCTTTATTATCAGATTATCTAACTGCTAAAGGTTTCGAAACCAAATTAGCTACGGATGGGGAAAGAGGATTAAAGCTCTTTAACCTACAGTCGTATGATTTCCTGATTTTGGATGTTATGATGCCTAAAAAGGATGGGTTTACCCTGGCTAAAGAGATAAGACAAATAAATAAGCAAGTCCCTATTTTATTTTTAACAGCCAAATCTATGAGTGATGATACACTCGAGGGATTTAAAGCTGGAGCGGATGATTATATGACCAAGCCGTTTAGTATGGATGAGTTATTAGTAAGAATCAATGCTATTTTAAGAAGGACTTCTTCTATTCCCGAGTTAGGAGACGAAACTAAGACTTATACTATAGGGAAGTATGAGTTTGACTATAACAAGCAGAAACTAGTTTCACCGGATACAGATACTAAACTTACTACTAAGGAGAATGAGCTTCTTTATCTGCTTTGCAAAAATAAAAATGGTGTACTCGAAAGAAACCATGCGTTAAACATGATTTGGGGTGATGATAATTACTTCAATGGAAGAAGCATGGATGTGTATATTGCCAAGCTGAGAAAGCATTTAAAGGCAGATGAGAAAATTCAAATCTTAAATGTACACGGAAGAGGTTTTAAGCTTTTAGACGAGTGAAAACTTGTCTTAATAGGTGCTTTGAGACTTTTTAAGAGTGAATTGTGAAAAATTATTTGTATATTGAGGGCTGTTATAATTTAAGAACCATATTAATTCCCAAACAATGAAAAGAACGTTATTTACTTTAGGAGCTGTACTTGCTATAGGAAGCATGTCTGCTCAAACTACTTCAATGGAAGAATCTAAAGCTAAAGCCATAGAAATAGTTGAAACTAGCTTAGCGCAGAATGAGTCATTTACTGAGGTTTATGGATTAATGATAGCTAGACTAAATGAAGAGTCTTCTCAAACAGATTTAAGCGGAAATGCTGAGATTTCTTTTGATGAGTTCTTATCTATGTTAGAAGCTAATGTGCAAATAAATGTATATACTGGTAATAATGGAGAATCAATAGCTGTAGCTGATGAACCTTCAATGGCACTTCTAGATGATGGAATGAATGCTGCTCCTCCAGTTAGGTTACAAAACGAGAATACATTAGAATATGTAAATAGAATAGCTGCTCTTACTCAGAGTACTGATGAGCATCATGATTACGTAGTAATAGCTACTACTGGTGGAGAATTAGGATTGGTTTATGCACATGTTTCGGCTAGTACGAATGGTATTGATGAGACTAACGCTATCAAATTAAGTATGTTCCCTAACCCAGTTTCTGATGTAGTTACATTGGCTGGATTACCTGCTGGAACTTTCCCTGGAAAATTAGTGGATGTTCAAGGTAAAACTGTTTTAGAGGTTTCTATTACTGATGGAAAACAAATAGATTTAAGCGGTTATGCTGCAGGATTCTATACGTTAAGTTTATTAGTGGATGGAGAAATGATAACAGAAAAGATTCAAGTTAGAAGATAAGAATTTCAAGAAAATATAAAAGCCTGTTTGACTAGTTCAAACAGGCTTTTTTTATGCCGATTTTTTAGTTAGACCTGTATATAATTCGTCAACTGTGATGGCTTTAAGTCTGTCTCTTATACACATCTCCGAGCCCACGAGAC
>CAJXOV010000427.1 GCA_913057815.1 uncultured Flavobacteriales bacterium | reverse complement strand
AGAGGTCTCGTGGGCTCGGAGATGTGTATAAGAGACAGAGTGGTTACATCATGCTCTCCGCTCCAATTGATGCTCTCAATATTTTTGGTAGCTTCTGTGGTTAATGACAGATCACTAGCTGCTGTATGAAACATTAAGTTTAATGTATCTGTTTCGTTTAAAACAGCCTTTATGCTGATGTTGTTATGACTGGTTAGCTCAAAAGGAATCGTGACAGTGTTCAAACCTTTAACAGCTGGTTCATTTCCACAAGACTGTAACAATACTAGAATTGTAAGACTTAAGAGTAATTGCCGTTTCATGAACCTTATTTCGGTCTAAATTATGGGTTTGGACGAAATTGGTAGGTTTCCTGGTGTTAATTATCAATAATGGAATCCAAAGTCCTTTCCTAATCTCACACAGAAAGGAGTCCATTAGATTCTAAATAAAATGCTGTATCACCTTTATTCTTGAATTAGCCTATTATATTAAATATCCATTTACAACAGTTTAAGTACTTTTGACTTAAACTAACTATTAGAACTATGGACGCTTTTCGAATTATTCGAGTATCTACATTCATTGGATTTTTAACTCTATTAGGTTCCAATGAATCTTTTGGCCAGAATATTAATTCTTTTTCCTTTTCAACAGATAATCCAGTAGTCCGATCTGGAAACTATTTGCTTCACACAACAGACGCAAGAGCTTTTGCTCTTGGGAATACTGGAATAGCCACCAGTGCCGATGCCAATTCAGTCTTTTGGAATCAATCCAAAAGCGCCTTCATTGCAGACAGTACTGAAATGGGTGGTGTCTTTAATTATGCTCCTGTTTTCAGAGCATTAATAGAAGACGCAGATTTATTCGATATAGCACTCTACAAAGGATTTAAAAATTCAGCCTTCAACTTTAATGCTCGCTATTTTCGTTATGGTACATTTCCTTTAACAGATAACAATGGAACTATTATTAGCAGTATTCGTCCTGTCTCTTTTTCTTTAGGTGTGGGTTACTCTCGTAAATTCACTGAAAAGTTAAGTGTAGGCATCGCTGCTAATTATAATTATAGTGAAGAACGTTATTTAATAGGGAACGTTGTAAATGGATTGAAATTCATGGCCTTCAACTTATCTTTCTATAGAAAAGGAGCTTTTAATACTCACATGGGAAAGAAGACACAATTTTCTTATGGGCTCATGATTTCAGACATGTCAAGTTTGATCAAAACTGGTTTTACTCAAAAGCTAATCGCTCCTACAAATCTAAGAGCTGGACTATCCTACTCTCTGTTTTCAACTAATGACCTTCCTTTTTCCTTTTCTATGGATTTAACTAAACTTTTAGCTCCTTCTGCTCCTGTTTATGATGCTACAGGTAATGGTGAAATTTTATCCGGAAGAGATTTCACTACGAACTCTAGTCTTCAAAATTGGTTATACTCATTTAGTGATGCCCCTGGAGTAGTTTTACTTGATGACAACGGCATTGCAGAAGTAGAAAAAGGAAGTATTTTCAAAGAGGAACTTACTGAGTTAACTATAGGCTTGGGACTTGAAGCCCAAATTGTAAATTGGCTTGCTTTGCGTGGAGGAATTTATATGGAAAATGAGACTAAAGGACAAGGAACTCTTGTTACCGGAGGCTTTGGGCTTAACAAGAAGAATCTAAGTCTGGATTTAGGAGTGGCTTTAGCAGCTAATGATCAGAACGCCAATACTAATTCGTTTATGCTTTCTGTAGGTTATAATATAGATTAATCTTAATACTCAGAACTTTTTCAGTCTATCAATTTTAGACTTTAAGGCTCATAAAACTCAATAAGGCTTTTTTCAATTATGGTACATGAATTTATAAACTGTCCAATAAATGCTGCGGTATATTTTACCTCTCCTATTCCGTCAGCTAAATAACAATGGAAGATTAACTCTGTATTTCCACAACTGTTCATTTCTGGAAAACCGTCATAACTATGCCACACTTCTCTGTCTATGCAGTTATAAACACCAAAAGGTACAGAAACAACCTGATCTCTTTTGTCTTTCATGATGTGACTGATATTTAGATATTCATCTAGTGGATACTCGATGGTTTCAATATTGTAGAAGAAATTGAATTGGTTGGTTGAATAGATTTGATCCCCTAATTCATTGTAGACTGTTCCTAAGGTGGTTCTTCTAAAGCTTATCCCCTCACTTCCAAGGAAGTTCAGCCTATCATACATCTGATAACTTAATCCATTTATAACGGTATCTCCTAAAAGTGTAACCGTATCTGGTTCAAAAATCGGTGTTCTACTTCCTAAACTATCTATAGAATGGTACTCATAAACCCAATAAGTTCCTTCCGCAGTAGGTACTGAAAAATCTTCATTGATAGTAGGTTCTTCTGGGATTACAGGTGCATCACATTTAGGAGATGGATCATTATCTTTAGAACAGGAAAAAAGAAAAGCAGGTAAAGCTATACAGATTAGGATAGTATATTTCATTTAGTTTGTTTTGGTTGGAAGTTTAACGCAACGGTTTTTAGCTTATTGCACAACTCTCTCTTACTCTGTTGCTTCTGACTCCCAAATCTTAATTGGATATAAATGATAGCAA
This sequence comes from uncultured Flavobacteriales bacterium, assembly GCA_913057815.1. Taxonomy (GTDB): domain Bacteria; phylum Bacteroidota; class Bacteroidia; order Flavobacteriales_D; family Sanyastnellaceae; genus ASP10-05a. Next base: position 392 of record CAJXOV010000427.1, on the reverse strand, counting down.
ACATTTATTACTTCTATGTTTTTCTACCTAAATTTCATCTTCCAATAGTAACATCATGAATATTAGCCAAAAACTTCTTTTGATTCTAATGGTAATCGTGTTTCACTCTTGTAAGCAAGATATCCATAAGGACCTAATTGGAGTATGGAAAGTTACCTATGACTTAAAAACAGAACACGGGTTTCCTCCATGTGATAAAGAAACTCGATTAATTGAATTTACCGATTCTTTAATAATTCCTATAAACAACTCTTCTCCAGTGACAGATTACTATGTATCTAATGAGAATATCATTGTACACCATCTGCAATCTCCTAGTATTGAATTAACCATTCTAACTTTGAATCAAGATTCACTAATTTTTGATTTCGATGAAATGGAAAATCAAGACA
>CAJXOV010000426.1 GCA_913057815.1 uncultured Flavobacteriales bacterium | reverse complement strand
CCTCTCTATTCGTCGGCAGCGTCAGATGTGTATAAGAGACAGCATCAAAGACACAGCCGAAAAGAACATGCTTTTCAACGCAATAGAAACATTAGATTGTGTAAAAAAGAAAGCTGACTGGGCATTAAGATGGATTGACAACGGTAACTTCGCTGAGAGGATAGTAGCTTTTGCTGCTGTAGAGGGAATCTTTTTCTCAGGTTCATTCTGTTCTATTTTCTGGTTAAAGAAAAGAGGACTTATGCCAGGACTAACTTTCTCTAACGAATTAATCTCAAGAGACGAAGGATTACACTGTGATTTTGCTTGTTTACTTTATAACGATCATATCCAGAACAAACTTGATCCTGAAGCTGTCAAGAAGATTATAGTAGACGCAGTAGATATAGAAAAGGACTTCGTAACAGATGCACTTCCAGTAAGATTAATAGGCATGAACTCTGACCTGATGACTCAATATATCGAGTTTGTGGCAGACAGACTATTAGTAGAGTTAGGATGTGAGAAAGTATACGATGCTACTAACCCTTTTGATTTCATGGAAATGATTTCTCTTCAAGGAAAGACTAACTTCTTTGAGAAAAGAGTCGGTGAGTACGCTAAAGCTGGCGTAAGGACTGGAAAGGACTCGCAAACGTTCAGCTTAGATGAAGACTTTTAGTCTGAATATCTGAACACCAAGCACACCTAAATAAGTTCATACAACCAAAGTAACCGTGAAGAAGTTGTTTATTTCACGAGAGGGAATTGGTCCCTCTAAAATCAACCCATTACTAACCTTATAACCACACAGGAGCAACACCATGTATGTATTAAAACGAGATGGCCGAAAGGAGACGGTACAATTTGACAAAATTACCGCCCGAGTTAAAAAATTATGTTACGGATTAAACGTAGCAGTAGACCCATTAAAGGTAGCCATGAAGGTTATCGAAGGAGTTTATGATAGTGTAACCACTTCTGAACTTGATAATTTAGCAGCTGAAATAGCCGCTACTAACACCACTACACATCCTGATTATGCTCAATTAGCTTCCAGAATAGCGGTAAGTAACTTGCATAAGAACACTAAGAAATCGTTTAGCCAAACGATGACTGATCTGCATGAATATAAAGATCCTAAAACAGGTGTTAACGCTTCTTTAATAGCAGACGATGTTTTTAAAATTATTATGGATAATTCTGAGAGATTAGACTCTACGATTATTTATGATAGAGATTTCAACTATGATTACTTTGGTTTTAAAACTTTAGAGAGATCTTATCTATTAAGAACGTTAGGACAGGTGACTGAGAGACCTCAGCACATGTTAATGAGAGTTTCTGTAGGAATACATGGTGAAGATATAGAGTCAGCTATAGAAACGTATAACATGATGAGCCAAGGATGGTTTACACATGCTACTCCTACGTTATTTAATGCTGGAACTCCTAAGCCTCAAATGTCTTCTTGTTTCTTACTTACAATGAAAGAAGACAGTATTGATGGAATTTATGATACACTTACACAGTGTGCTAAAATCTCTCAGAGTGCTGGAGGAATTGGGCTTTCTATACATGACGTAAGAGCTAAAGGTTCTTATATCAAAGGAACTAATGGAACTTCAAACGGAATAGTACCTATGCTTAAAGTGTTTAACGACACTGCTAGATACGTAGACCAAGGTGGAGGTAAAAGAAAGGGTTCTTTCGCTATTTACATGGAACCATGGCATGCAGACATTATGGATTTCTTAGATCTTAAGAAAAATCATGGTAAAGAAGAGCAAAGAGCTAGAGATTTATTCTATGCTATGTGGGTATGTGATTTATTCATGCAGCGTGTAGAAGATGGTGGAAATTGGACGTTAATGTGTCCAAATGAATGTCCTGGTCTTTCTGACGTTTATGGAAAAGAATTCGAAGCGCTTTATACAAAGTATGAAACTGAAGGAAGAGGAAGAGAAACAATCAAAGCTCAAGAGCTATGGTTTAAAATCTTAGAATCTCAGATAGAAACTGGTACTCCTTATATGCTTTATAAAGATGCTGCCAATGAGAAATCTAATCAGAAGAACTTAGGAACTATCAAGAGTTCTAACCTGTGTACTGAAATCATGGAGTATACAGCTCCAGATGAAGTAGCAGTTTGTAACCTAGCTAGTATAGCAGTTCCTAAATTTGTTATAGATGGTGAGTTTGATCATGACGAACTATACAAAGTAACATATAGAGTAACTAAGAACTTAAACAAAGTAATAGACAGAAACTATTACCCAGTAATAGAAGCTAGAAACTCTAACATGCGTCACCGTCCAGTAGGAATCGGTATTCAAGGATTAGCAGATGCGTTTATTAAAATGCGTTTCCCTTTCGATTCTCCTGAGGCTAGAGTGATGAATAAGGAAATCTTTGAAACTATATACTTCGCGGCTTGTACAGCATCTAAGGATATGGCTATAGAAGAAGGAGCTTATGAATCTTTCAAAGGTTCACCAGCATCTGAAGGTAAGCTTCAGCCAGATTTATGGGGAGTAACTCCTTCTGACAGATGGGACTGGAAAGCTCTTAAAGCTGAGATAGTAGAAAAAGGAATGAGAAATTCTCTTCTAGTAGCGCCTATGCCTACTGCATCTACTGCTCAAATTTTAGGAAATAACGAATGCTTCGAACCTTACACTTCTAACATTTATACTAGAAGAGTACTTTCAGGTGAATACATCATCGTGAACAAGCATTTATTAAGAGACTTGAACGCATTAGGATTGTGGAATGACGAGATGAAGAATAAACTCATAGCGGCTAATGGTTCTGTTCAAGGAATAAAAGAAGTTCCAGATAATCTAAAGGCACTTTATAAAACTGCTTGGGAAATTTCTCAAAAAGTAATTATAGATATGGCTGCAGATAGAGGAGCTTTCATTGACCAATCACAGTCATTGAATATTTTCATGGAGAATGCAAACTTCAAGAAAATGAGCTCAATGCATTTTTATGG
>CAJXOV010000425.1 GCA_913057815.1 uncultured Flavobacteriales bacterium | reverse complement strand
CTATTCGTCGGCAGCGTCAGATGTGTATAAGAGACAGACTTTCACCCTTTGACCTCAAACCCCCATTAAGTTATAATCATTGAAAGAGCTTGAACAAATCCAACTAAACCTATAATGGAAATTCATGAATACGTTTGAATATTCGGATTAGAGTACTGTCAGTATTCAGTGAGCTTAAGGTTATTCTATTCTCTTTAAAATCAATTTTCCAAGATTCTCTGTGGTATTCAGTATTGTAAGGAATGAGTTCTACTTCTGGTCTATGTCCATTTACATGATAAATACCCTTTATTCGGCCTTTTTCAGATTCTAGAGTAAACCGATTGTCCCATTGAAAAAATAAGTAGTCTGATGATTGAACTTTTTCTGTGAAGAAACTGCCGTTTCCATTGGATTGTTCTGCTCCCCATAACCCAAGAAGTTGATTTCCAAAAGTAGTAGGGAGTTGAGATGTTTTTTCTAATTTGACTTCAATGGGTTGTCCTTCTTCTATTCTTTTCCAAGTCATTTCATTTTCTGAAATGGTGGCAGAGAATGGCCCGCTAGAATCATCTATGCCATTGGTATTTATAATAGTCAATTCATGATTATTTGGGTCAAGCCTCCAAGTTCCTATCGAGTGTTGTAACCATCCATTTCCAGATTCTTGAGTGAAGTCAGAATTAAATCTCATCCATCTGGCATTTGGAGTCATATTTTCCTCTCCAACAGTTACAGATTTAACCTGCCAAAGTCCTTCTATTGAAGGTTGGTGTTCACAACCCATTAATAAGAATGAAATAATTAGAATAAATAGGAGTGCTTTTTTCATGTGTTAAGCGAGTTGACTTAAAGTGTATTCAGTGTCTTGTAGTTTGATTATAAATCTCAATAAATGTAGTTTATGAGCGTTAAAATAAGTTCAGTTGTTGGCCCTAATTTCTCTATTAATAACCTTTAAAGTTAAATACAATAGTCAGATAGATAAGAAAATGAAACATCAATTATAGATAGTATAATTACCCTTATTTTTTCATCTTTGATTTAAGGATAAACAGATTTCGCAATTCTAGAATATGACCTCAAACCACAGGCCAGAAATAATCATTAAAGGTGCCAGGACTAATAATCTGAAGAACATTTCTCTGAATATTCCACACAATAAATTCATTGTGGTGACTGGAATTTCAGGATCTGGTAAATCTAGTTTGGTGTTTGAAATTATAGCCAAAGAAGGGCAGCGGAGGTACTTTGAAACTTTGCCATCTTTCGCACGGCAGTTTATGGGAAAGCTGAGTAGGCCTGATGTAGATGAGATTGAAGGTCTGTCTCCGGTCATAGCCATTGGCCAGCGAACCACGGGAATGCACGCGCGTTCTACGGTGGGAACTATGTCTGATATCTATGACCTGTTACGCTTGTTGTTTGCGCGGACAGGAACTACAGAAAAAGACATTGAACTTTCTCGTGCGCTGTTTTCATTTAACTCTGCGGTAGGTAAATGTCCGCGTTGCAATGGTATCGGGAAGGAAGAACAAATAGACCTGAACAAGCTGGTGGTTCATCCTGAAAAAACCATTAGAGAAGGGGCGCTGGCACCTACTTTACCGAATGGATATATCATGTATTCTCAGGTGACTATAGATGTGCTGAATCAGGTGTGTGAAGCTGAAGGGTTTGATGTGGATATTCGATGGGATGAGTTATCTGCGTTGCAACGCAAAGTTATATTACACGGAAGCGATAAGATAAAAGTACCCTTCGGTAAGCACAGTTTAGAATCACGATTAAAGTGGACTGGTATTAAAGCCAAACCTAGGGAAGAAGGTTATTACAAAGGCATGATTCCCATTATGTCAGATATTCTGAAAAGAGATAGAAATGCCAATATTCTCAAGTATGTGCATGCAGTAAAATGCCCTGAATGTAATGGAACTCGACTGAATAAAGATGCGCTTAGCGTTCAGGTACATGGCATGACTATAGCTGATGTGGTAAAACTAGAATTGAACGAATTGAAGTCATGGATTCAATCCAACTCATGGCAAAAAGTAGCCAAAGAAATCATCGGAAAAATAGAAGCTCAAGTAGACTTGTTGGAAGATTTGGGATTAGGTCATTTGACATTAGACCGTCCTTCGAAAACTCTAAGAGCTAGTGAAATTCAGCGCATACGTGTGGCCAATCAAATATTGGTTCCGTTGAGTGATGTTCTTTATGTTTTTGATGAGCCGAGTATAGGATTACATCCTGATGAGAACGAACGGTTGATTTATCATTTTAAACAACTGGTCAAAAAAGGAAACACGGTTATAGTAGTAGAGCATGATCTAGATACGATTTGCAACGCAGATCACATCATAGAAATAGGTCCGAAAGCAGGAATAAACGGAGGAGAACTCATTTTTAATGGAGCGTTTTCAGAATTTATTACACAAGAAGAATTAAAAGAAACTAGCCCGACTTATAGAGCGGTAATTGGCTTAAATAAGGAAGGTGAGCCCCTACTCACTATAGGTTTAAAGGAAAGTCAGCCTGCTTCGTTAGGAAATTCCATTCGACTAAAGGGCTGCTCCGAACGAAACCTAAAAAACATAGATGTAGAATTTCAGTTGGGAAAACTGAATGTGGTGAGCGGAAGATCGGGAGTAGGGAAGTCGAGTTTGGTAAAAGGGACGCTGCTGAATGCTGTTAGAGAACAGTTAGGAATGGAGGTGGAGATGCCAGCGAAGATGACCAGTTCTGAGAATTTAGAAGCGATCAATAAACTGGTTTTTATAGACCACTCGCCCATAGGAAAAACTCCACGGAGTAATCCTGCTACATACCTTGGGATTTCAGACCACATCAGAGATGTTTACGCCAAACTTCCTGAGTCTAAAGCTCTAGGATTTAGTAAATCTCGTTTTTCATTTAACAACAAAGGTGGAAGATGTGAAACCTGCCAAGGTGGAGGTGTTAGAGCTGTCTCTTATACACATCTCCGAGCCCACGAGACCTCTCTACATCT
>CAJXOV010000424.1 GCA_913057815.1 uncultured Flavobacteriales bacterium | reverse complement strand
GCTTAACATTAGTTTACCAGAAGTATGAAGGTGAGGATGAAACTTTTGGAGATATTCATTCTCTTCAGATAGCACAGTACGATTTAACCAGTGATTCCTTTACTTATGAAAGTGATTTCTCTGAAGGGTATTTGGTTCATAATGTTCAGGATTTCCTTAAAACTCCAGATGGAGGTTATGCTGCCACAGGCAGAAGAGGGTCAGATTTTATTTTAAAGGGATTTGTCACTAAATATACCTCAGACTTAACCATAGAGTGGGATAAAGAATATATCTATTCACTAGATTACACCAATAACTACCTCTATGATTTAGAAGTAACGCCAGACGGAGGGTTTGTATGCGCAGGGGAAACCACAGGTCAGAACATTAATACCCACCCACAGTCTAGCTGGCTCCTAAAACTAGATGCCTGCGGAGATGTAGAATGGCAGGGCTGTGATACCACCATTATAGATGTGGTAGAGGAAATAGGAGCAAGTGAGTTTTCTATGTATCCTAATCCTGCTAAAAGTATAGTTACCTTTATGAAAGGTGACCATTTAGCTGGCTATAATCACCAAGCCATCATTAGAAATACACTGGGGCAGAAGGTGTTTCACCAACAGCTAGGAGCTTCATCTACAGAAATAGATATTTCAAACTTGTCCTCAGGAGTGTATTTGGTAACCTTAGTTTCGGATGGCAGAGAGCTTTATTCTCAGAGATTAGTGGTAGAGTAATTTGAGAAATTTAATGCTCATTTCTCATTATTTTAACATGACTCCATAAAGCTAAAGGAGAAGCGGCCTCAATAATAGCTAATGACTTTTTTGTTTTTTAAACGGTCTAATTTGTCGAAATGCTAGGATTGATATAGCTTTGTCTCAGATTAAATCAAACTCATTTTTATGAATAGCTTTCGTGTATTAATGTTCGTGCTTCCTGTTGTTTTATTATCCTCCTGTTTTAAAGATAAAAAAACTCTTAATAATTTAAAAGGTGAATGGAATATAGAGAACTGGTATGAGGCTGGGGTATTGAGAAACATATCAGGAAGGATGGAGTTTAACGACTGTAAGTTACGAAAAGACGATTGTGATGGCTGGTTGACTTATAATGAAAATTGGCCAATTGAAGAGTTTTTAGCTGCTAGGTTTGAATATTCTTTTGACACCAATGACAAAACAATGGAGTTAAAGGTGTTTGAAAATGAAGCCACTCTTAGTTATGATGCGGATTTTGAATTAGATGAGGAGGAGTTAATTCTTGAGTATTTTGATGAGGAGAATAACTTTATTCGAATTGAATTAAGGAAGAACGAATAGAGATATTCTAAATTGGCTCTAAAAATTCTTTATCGAATTATTACAATAATTTCACCTTGTGACGTTTCTAAATAAAGATTCGTTTCTTTTGCAACGCGATATATAAGAATGACCAAAACAATTTATGCCATACTGTTAGCACTTACTGTGCTACTTGTTTTTTCTTGTAGAAAGGAAAAATTCAATACATCTTCAGATTTTCAGTTAGAGTTCAGTAGAGATACCGTTCTGTTTGATACAGTGTTTACTGCCATTGGTTCTGCCACTCAGGTGTTTAAAGTGTATAATCCCGATAAAAATAATTCCGTAGAGATTGATTATTTCTCTTTAAAAGAAGGTTCTAGTTCTAAATTTAGGATGAACGTAGATGGGGAAGCAGGCATAAGAATAGAAAATATCACCATAGCTCCGGAGGATAGTGCATTTGTGTTTGTAGAGGTGACACTGGATGCCAATGATCAATCACTTCCGTTTATTTTAGAAGAAGATTTACTGGTGAATGCCAATGGGGCAGAACAGGAAGTTACGCTATTAGCTTGGGGACAGAACGCCATTTTTCATGGGAATTTAGACAGTGAGGTAATCATATGCGATGAAGTATGGACCAGTGAACTACCTCATGTGGTATTTGGGATTATTACTGTAGATGAAGGCTGTTGTTTAACTCTTCAGCCGGGAACTCAAGTCCACTGCCATTCTGGATCTGGTATCTTTGTAGAGGGCTGCATAGAATCGAATGGCCAACGAGGGAATGAAGTGGTTTTTCAGGGAGATAGACTGGGATTAGATTGGGAAGGAGTACCTGGTCAGTGGGGAATAGAACTCGATTTCGTTGCTGATTTAGGAATAGGACCAGAGATAGTTACCATAACTAGAGGTGGAATTTGGCTCTATGAAGCTGATGCTAGTTATATGGACTATACAATAATAAAGAATGGTATAATAGGACTCCAAATAGATACCACGGGTGCAGGAAGTCAGCCAGTGATGGAATTAAGAAACTGTATTATTCAAAATCATTCTGCTATAGGTGTTTTAGGTCAAGGTGCTACTATTACAGGGTATAATGATCTGTTTGCGAATTGTGGCCAGTCTACAGCTGCTTTTCAGTATGGCGGTGAGTACATATTTGATCACAGTACTTTTGCCAATTACTGGTCGGAAGGAACCAGACAGGCACCATCATTTTTCTTGAACAACTACTATGAAACTACGGTAAATGGATTTGATGAGTTAATCGTTAGATCTTTAGGTGACTCACGATTTAGAAACTGTGCTTTTTATGGAGATAATGCCAATTTAACTGATTACAGTGAATTTATAGTAGATGTAGAAATGCCTGAAATGGAGAACTATTTCTTTCAAAACTGTTTAGTAGACTCTGAACAGGATTTATCAGATGAGGTTAAATTCATTAGTCTTATTAATCAACAGAATGCTTCGTTTGTAGATCCTACATTTGGTAATTTCAGACCTACTCTTAATAGTCCACTTAGAGAAGCTGCTATTCCTCTGGGAGGGGCTTTGGGAGAGGATTTAGCGGGAGTTTCTCGGTTTGGCGGAGTTCCACCGGATATTGGATGTTTACAGTATGTCCCTGAATAATTTTTTTTAGTTCAACTTATTTCAAACTTTTTAAGGAGTGCCTCGTAAGAAGTCTGTCTCTTATACACATCTCCGAGCCCACGAGACCT
>CAJXOV010000423.1 GCA_913057815.1 uncultured Flavobacteriales bacterium | reverse complement strand
CACCTCTCTATTCGTCGGCAGCGTCAGATGTGTATAAGAGACAGGGCCTATGTAGTTTCTAGTTTTAATGGACCTGTTTCAGCTCCTCCTGGATTTACTCTGGATGAAGGGGATAGAGTTATTTTTAAAGGAGACTTTAAATTAACTGAAAATACGTTGGCTAATCTTAGAACTGAAATGGTCTTGCTAAGTGGACTCAGGTTTAAGTATAATGTGCCTGATGCCGATTGTAATTCTAAAGGGGCAGAGTTATATGTCGCTCACCCTTTTGTTACTCCGATTTATCCAAATGGAATTATTGAACCTTCTGGGTGTTCACCATATACCGTAGGGTTTAGCGTGAAAAATCAAGGTGCAGATAATATCGATTGGTTTCCAGGAGAATTTAGACCGCTGTATTATCCGAATTCTATTAAAGTAAAAGTGCCAAACGAGTGGGTATATGAGGAAAATTCTTGTTTTATGGAAGTTCTTCCTCAAGATGATTGCTCAGAGAGTAGTTATGAATATTATGATTTAGGTGAACCTTATGTAGTACCCAATAGTAATGGGTCTTCATTTTTAATTTGGAATAACAATGGAGATTGGCCTATTAAGGATGATGGGTGTGCATATTATCAGAATCAATTTGTTCTTTGGCTTGACATAAAACCTTCCTGTGAATTTGCCGATGGAAACTTGGATAATCTGAATTTTGAAATGGATGTAACAAATCATTTTTATGCTGATCCAGCTTTTCATGTAGAAGAAGAACTGTTTACTTCTTTAGTTCTTCCAGAGAATATTTTAGATATAGATAATTTTAATATTACAGCATTAAATAGTCAGAACAATACTTCTACTTCAGAAACATCTTGGGGTATAAGAATATCTAGTACGACCATTACTGATACCCTAGAGAATATTTGGATGTTTATGGAGGCATTTGAAGGAGAATTTGAGGTGTTATCAGTTAAAGATTTACAGTCAGATCAGCTATTGAGCTTAAGACAGGTGCCAGAAGGAGTTTGGTGTGAAATACCATCTCTTCCTCCTGGTTTATTTTATGACTTTCAAATTTCTTCGGGAATATCAGGATGTAACGAAGGTTTCTTAAAAGTGAGTGCTGGATTGGATTGTGCTATTGATTTTAATTCTTTTGATCCATCTGATTTCCCATGTCGTAGTAGAGATGTCATTGTAGGGTTCAACCCTGAAGATTCAGGAATTCAATTAAACTTCTCTTCTCCTGAAGATGGTTTGGTAATGTGTGAGCCTAATAATTTAGAATTAACCATTAATAATGCACTATTAGGATATATTAAAGATATTACCGTTAGTTTAGAAATTCCCGAGAATATTGACTATGATGCTTCAAACTCCTTTATTCAATATCCCGGACCTGATGAAAGTTCAGAAACTCCTGGTGCTATTGTTTTAGGAAATCTTCCACAGCCTGACATCATAGCCAATTTTCTCATTTGGCAGTTAGAAGACCTTTTACCTGGACACATAGCTGAAGATGGACTTCCGGGTGCTCAACTTCCTGATAGCAATAGTATTCATTTATCTGTGGCCTTAACTCCTTCATGTCCATTTGTTTCAGGTTCTGAAACTAGAATGTTAGTGAATGCGATAAGAGCTTGTGGTGATCCAATTGAGGAAATCGCAACTTCTTATATAGAGTTGAATATTGAAAATGTCCAGCCAAATTTTCAGACTTTGGTAAATTTAAATGCAGATGATTTTGCGGTGTGTAATGACATTGCACCGCTAGATATAACGGTGGTGATTCCTGAAATCGATGAAACTATATTTACAGCCGCTACGGATCACTTTCAACTTTTTATTCCATTAGGAGCCCGTTTAGATTTAGATAATATCGAAACTTCAGATAATGCAGTTTACATTTCTGAAAATGCTCCTATAATTGACACTTTATCCAGTGGAGTTAGATACGATTGGGGAATGCCAACCGGTTTAGAAGATGGAGATTCGTTCTTATGCAGCATTCCATTTATTAGTGATTTACTTCAAGAAGGTGACTTTCAGATTCGTGTGCAGACTATAAATGCAGATGAAATTACATGTCAAGGAGAGTCATGTTCTATAGGTGTTGTCCAAGGAACAGATTATATTGATCTATCAAAAGTAATATGTACACTACCTGTAATGGATTTACAAATCACTCCTGAAGGAGGAGGGTGTTTGTTGGATTCTATTCAATTAATAGCTACAGAAATATCGGGTATGCCAGTTGATTCTATAAAATGGCTTTTCCAAGATGGAATGGTTTCTTATGAGGATACCGTTTATAAAGAGTATAACGAAATAGGTACTTATATAGGAAACTTGACTGCCTACAATATTTTAGGAGATACTATTTATCCATTCCAATTAACTATTGAACAGGAGATTGATCCCTACTTTTCTTATAGTGATTTTAATGTTCTAGATCCTCATCCTGCATTCGATGTTTTAAATCCAGGAGGAGTATTCTCTCTGGTTGATCCAGAGGATACAGATGGTCAATTTTTCTTTTTGGATCTAGAAGATGATGGAGTCGTTTTTATTTCTCCAGAAGATGGTACTATATATAATGCCATCTCAGGTTTAGAATACACATTAAGGTATACCACAGGTGAATATTGTCAGATGAGCAGAGATACTACTGTTTTTTCTTTTGCCGCTGAGAATAATCCAATTGCGGTTAATGATGAAATAACAGGGTATGATAATGAACCGCTGGATATTTTCTTTCTTTCAAATGATTTCGACCCAAATGGCGATTTATTGCCAAGTCTTTCTCAGGTGTTAACCCCACCCGTTAACGGGGATGTCGAAATTATAGATAATGCTTTCATCCAGTACACTCCTGATTTAAATTTTATTGGCTTTGATAGCCTTACTTATAGAATTTTCGACAGTGAAGATTTGACAGCTACGGCCAAAATTTACATTGAAATAATAAATACGCCAGACGCTCCGGTAGCCTGTCTCTTATACACATCTCCGAGCCCACGAGACCTCT
>CAJXOV010000422.1 GCA_913057815.1 uncultured Flavobacteriales bacterium | reverse complement strand
TCAAAGAATTGCTAAAAGATCATAAGAAAAAAGGGAATAACATTAGTTTGCCGGATGTATTAGGTGGAAACGTGTTTGCTTCTTTTGCGGAAGTGCTGATTAATGTTTCAGGATCAGATTTGTCCGCCAAACAAAAAACAGAGAGTTTGGCAGGTGTGGAGTGTATATTGGATTTCACCCTCAGAATGTATAACGATCTTCATATTATTTATTTCGAAACGTCTTATCTACAAGCGAGTAATGAGGATATAAAGAAAAACATAGAGACTCTTTTCAGGGAATACACTAAGTCCATAAGTTATAAAGGAGAATTAAGTGAGTGTAGATTAACCGATGATTGGGAGGGAGTAGAGAATCATCTGGATGTTTACATAGAATCTGCATTGGATGAAGGTGTAATGCAAAAGAGTGAGTTACTTGTCAATCTTAAATTCCCCATCGACAGATTGGTTCAATTCATAAATCAGTACAATTCATTTATAGATGATGGTAAAAAGTATTACCAGAAATTCGATATTATTTTAGAAAGTTATGAGAATGAGGAGCTGTGCGCATCTTCGTTGCCTATTGAGTTTGATCGATTGAGGAATGATATGGATATAGCAGTAGAGAAGTTTGCAATTGCTTATAAACCCGTTGAAATTAATGGTAGTAGAATGAAGGAAATTCTATACGGAGTAAGTCAATTTTAAATTCCCTTTTTTCGGATAACTAAGGTTATAATTATAACTGTGGAAAATACTATAAAATCGTGTAGAAACTATGCTGAATACTGAGGTTTGAACTACTATCTTTGCGGTGCAATAAAAAGCACGAATAAATGAGCGTAGTATCTACATCAGTAGCAGAAGCTACTTTAGAACAAGCAGTAGAAATGGGTCTAAGACCTGAGGAGTTCGACCAGATTAAGGAATTAATGGGTAGAACGCCTAATTTCACAGAGATGTGTATCTATTCCGTAATGTGGAGTGAGCACTGTTCTTATAAAAATTCTATCAAATGGTTGAAAACCTTGCCTAAAAAAGGCCCTCACATGCTCGTAGAAGCAGGAGAGGAAAATGCAGGTTTGGTAGATATTGGAGATGGATTAGGATGTGCTTTTAAAATAGAAAGTCATAACCACCCTTCAGCTATAGAGCCTTACCAAGGAGCGGCTACTGGAGTAGGAGGAATAAACAGAGATATATTCACTATGGGAGCTCGTCCTATAGCTCAGTTAAATTCATTAAGATTCGGGAAACTGAATAATGAAAAAACCAAATGGTTACTTGAGGGAGTAGTGAAAGGAATAGGTGATTACGGTAATGCTTTCGGAATACCAGTAGTGGGAGGAGAAGTATTCTTTGATGAATCTTACCAAGTGAATCCATTAGTGAATGCCATGAGTGCAGGAATACTGGATACCGATAAAATTATTTCGGCTACTGCTAGTGGTCCAGGGAATCCTGTGTATATCGTAGGGTCAGCTACTGGAAAAGACGGAATTCAAGGAGCATCTTTTGCTTCTAAAGATATTACAGCAGATTCAGCCGATGATTTACCTTCAGTTCAAGTGGGAGATCCATTCCAAGAAAAGTTGTTAATGGAGGCTTCATTACAGTTAGCTCATACTGATGCCGTAGTAGGAATGCAAGATATGGGAGCTGCAGGAATTACGTGCTCTTCTACAGAAATGAGTGCTGCTGGAGAAGTGGGAATGAAAATCAATTTGGATAAAGTTCCTAAGAGACAGGAAGACATGAAGCCTTTCGAAATTCTACTCAGTGAATCTCAGGAGAGAATGTTAGTAGTGGTTCACAAAGGAAAAGAAAAGATAGTTGAAGATATTTTCGAAAAGTGGGATTTACATGCTGTAGAGATAGGAGAAGTAGTAGAAGGTGATACAGTTACATTCTCTATGGAAGGAGAAGTAGTAGCTGAGGTTTCTGCACACTCACTAGTTCTAGGTGGTGGAGCTCCAGTTTATGAAAGAGAATCAAAAGAACCAGCTTATTACGCTGAGAATCTTAAGTTCAAATTAGATGATATAGAAGTTCCAGATATGGATAAGATCAAGAGAATAGCTGATGCTCTTCTTGGGCTTCCTAACATTGCATCCAAAAGATGGGTTTGGGAACAGTATGATTCTATGGTAGGAACTGCTAATATGTGCACAAACAAACCGTCTGACGCGGGAATAGTGAACATAAAAGGGACAAATAAAGCAATCGCTTTAACTGTAGATTGCAACGCGAGATACGTAAATAATGACCCTGAAATAGGGACTCAAATAGCTGTAGCGGAAGCTGCTAGAAACATTTCTTGTACAGGAGCTGTTCCTTCTGCTATTACTAACTGTTTGAATTTTGGGAATCCTTATAATCCAGAGGTGTATTGGCAGTTTGAAGGAGCTATAAAAGGAATGAGCAAAGCTTGTTTAGCTTTCGGTACTCCAGTTACAGGTGGTAATGTTAGTTTCTATAATCAGACAGCTAAAGAAGATGGGTCAGCTAGTCCAGTTTTCCCTACTCCAACTATAGGGATGTTAGGAATAATGAAAGATAAATCTCTTCATACTAGTTTAGACTTTAAATACAAAGGAGATCTAATTTTCATGTTAGGAGATTCTCAAAACTGTTTAGGATCGAGTGAGTACTTATCTACTTTATTAGGAGTTAAAAACTCACCTGCACCTTATTTCAATTTAGATGAAGAAGTGAAAGTACAGGCGTGTGTAAGAGGGCTTATAGAAAACAACTTTATAAATGCTGCTCATGATGTTAGTGATGGTGGACTTTATACAGCTTTAGTAGAAATGGGAATGCCTAGTCTTTTAGGGTTTGATATAGTATCAGATTCTGAAGTAAGAATGGATGCCTTTTTATTCGGTGAAGCACAAGGGAGAATCTTGGTTTCTTTAGTAGAAGATGAAGAAGATAATTTCTTAGATTACATAGGAGAACAAGGAGTAAGCTGTACGCTATTGGGTCATGTTACTAAAGGAAAAATTCATGTAGATGGTGACCATTTTGGTTTTATAAATGAAGCTAAAAAT
>CAJXOV010000421.1 GCA_913057815.1 uncultured Flavobacteriales bacterium | reverse complement strand
GAGATGTAGAGAGGTCTCGTGGGCTCGGAGATGTGTATAAGAGACAGAATAGAAGCACAGCAGACTGATTCGAAATTCGGCATCATAAAAGTGCGGAAATATCAAGAACAACAATTCTTTATAGAAATAGAAAATGTACCTCGATACATCGATGGAGCCAATGCTCTACTAGACGATATTCAAAAAGGCATTGTTTATCCCTCCGAAGCTGCGGAGGCTAATGAAGCTGGAACTGTGATGGTGGCGGTGATTATAGATAAATATGGAAATGTGGTAAACACCACCATAGATTCAAGTCCTTTCAAAATTTTAAACGCACCGGCTATGGCCGCTGCTAAGAGTTTAAAAAAGTTCGAGCCTCATATAGAAAAAGGCATAGTAGTGCCTGCCAAGTTTATTCTTCCGGTAAAATTTATTTTACCCCTGTAACCTTTTTAATTTTTCACGTTTACCGATTAGTAGAATGAAAATTCCCAAAGCTGAAATGCAGTCAAACCCAGCAGAAGACGCCTTATTAGTGGCTAATGCTAAGAATGACATGAAGCAATTTGAAGTGCTTTATAGGAAATATTATTCTCAGATATTCAAATTCGTTCACAAACGAGTGGCTAATACGGATTTGGTAAATGATATTACTTCACAGGTATTTTTGAAAGCCATGCTTCACTTAGAGAAGTATAAGCATCAGGGATTTCCATTTAGCTCTTGGTTATACAGAATAGCCTTAAGCGAATTAGGTGATATGTTTAGATCAGAAACAGCTGAAAGAGCTTTAAAAGTAGAATGGACGCTAAGTTCAGTTTTACTTAATGATCTAGATGAATCTTCATCTAAAAAAGATGTAAACCAGCTAGCTGATGCGCTTAATAGACTCCCTGAAGATGGTTTAAGCATGATAGAAATGCGCTATTTCGAAAAGATTAAGTTGAAAGACATAGCAGTCATCATGGAAATCAGTGAAAGTAATGCCAAAGTTAGAATGCACAGAACACTAAATAAGTTGCGGAAGCACTTGGACGAACAATGAAACGTAAAATAATTATTAACCCCGACACTCCTAATGCAGTTGAAAACCCAAAGGAATTCAACGAACTTTTGAAGGAATACAAATCACTGAGTAAAGTCTCAGGAACAAGTTCAAGTTCCTTAAATTTCATAAAGTGGGCTGCAGGAATAGCAGCAGTTTTAACAGTGGGATATTTTATTTTTAACTCATCATCTCAAGAATACATTACAGCAGAGAAATCCAATACGACCAACTTAATAGATGAAAAATTAGCAGAATCAAAGACACCAATTTTTGAGCTTCCTTTTTGGGAAGCCACTGTGAGTTCGAATGAAGAAACTACCCTTATTTCTCCAGATGGTGTAATTATAGAAGTTCCTGAAAACGCTTTTATAAATACTGCCGGAGAGGTAATTACTGAAGATGTTACTTTGAAATTGACTCAATTTGATGATGCCTTAAGTATTTTGGTTAGCCAAATCCCTATGTCTTATGACTCTGCAGGAATGAAACTTCACTTTCAATCAGATGGAATGTTCAACTTATCCGCTTTTGACTCTAATAATCAAGAAGTAAAGCTAAAGGAAAATGTAGATATTCATTATCCTCAAACCACAGGTAGAACATCCTCTAATACATACTTTTTAGAGAACGATGAATGGAGTTATATAGAATCTACGCCTACCACCACTTATGCTGAAGTATGCGAAAACACCGTTTACAAGTTCCAGCAAGAGCCAGTGACTCCAGCGGTTAATAACGAGTTTAAGAATGTACTCGATAACTTAGAACATGAATACCAAGCCTTAGAAGACTCTAAGCCATTAGAACCTATCAAGAATAATTTAGAAAATTATAGATTTCAATTAGATGTTAATCCAGCCGAATTTCCTGAACTTACAAATTTCGATGATGTAATTTTCGAAGTAAAGGACTCTCGATTCTCGTGGAGTATTTATGAAGAAACTTGGAATGACATAGATGTAAGTAAAGGCGAAAGAGAAGGCCGTTATTTAGTGACTCTTAAAAACACTAAAAGAGTTGAAATTTTCGATGTTTATCCAGTCTTAGATGAGGAAGAATTTGCATTAGCTTTTTCAGATTATGGTGCTGAAATGAAAAGAATAGAGGAGAGTAAAAAAGATGTTTCTCGAAAAATAAAAGAGAATAAAAAAAGAGAAGCTAAGTTCTTGGCTGATCTTAAAAAACAAGAAAAACATTCCAAAACTGTTTCTAAGAAAAAGAGAATTGTCAATGAGTTGACCGCTGACTTAAGTTCTGATACTCCGTACAGATCGGTAAATCTGGGGGGATTAGGAACCATAAACTTCGATATTGGATTACCACTTCCAGCCAAAGGAATGAAAGTACCCGCGGAATTCTACGTTGCTAAAAACTCCACTACTGTTAAAGGGGTCAGCTTGATAAATATTGGAGACAATATATATTACAGTTTTGCTCATCAGGATTTTCCGGAATTTAGATATATGCGTGGCAAAAATCATGTGCTAGTTTCAGTACTTCCTGACGGTCAAATAGCCGCTTATAGAAGTGACTTAGATTCAGAAAAAATCAAAAGAGGTGTTCCTTATAGATTTTCACTAGATATATCTGATGCATCTAATTTAGATGAGCTTAGAGATTTCTTAGGCTTATCTGAGTCTATCTAAAAGGAATTCTTAGCTTCGTGCCTGATGAATTGGCGCGCTCTATTTTCCGATATCCGATTTTGGATTTGTCTTGGTTTCGCATTGAGACTAGTTTCTATAGATGCTCCTATTTTTGATTCTCATAACTGGAGACAAGCTGATGGTTATGGAATAGCACAAAATTTTTTAGAGGAGGAAGCCAATATCCTTTATCCAAGAATAGATGCCAGAGGAGAAAATTCAGGCATTACAGGCAGCGAATTCCCTATACTAAATTACTTAACTTATTTAGTCTATCTCATTACAGGAGTGCAGTGGTTTCCAGGTCGACTCATTAATTTGATAATCTCTTCTTTGGGTATTTACGCTTTCTATAGAATTCTAAAAG
>CAJXOV010000420.1 GCA_913057815.1 uncultured Flavobacteriales bacterium | reverse complement strand
ACGAGATGTAGAGAGGTCTCGTGGGCTCGGAGATGTGTATAAGAGACAGGACTTTCACTTCTACATTCTTTATCTTTTTATCCATAGCAAAAACAGTCACAGGAAGCTTTACTTCTTCTCCAGGACCTAATACTCTAGGTAATGTGGCTAGAACCATCAGTGGTTTTTTAACTGGTGTAGTTTCTTCTGCATGACCGTATGCATGTCCATTTCCTGCAATTACCATAGTACGCACTGAACCTACATAATTGGGAATCTCAATTTGGTGTTTATTCACCCCATTTTTTCCTACCGTAAAAGGACCAACAAAACGAACCATTGGTTTAAATCGATTAATTTTACTTTTATCACTTTCTCCTTGAGCTTCTCCATCTCCTCCAATACTTAAGACTCGTTCTAACTCTCCTCCATAAGCTCCTATAACATCATCAAATAGATCCCAAGTTTTAACTCCTAGTGCTTCTCTGGCATAAAACACACCATGCGGTTTTGGTGTTTTAAATCTAGTGATATCCAATAGTCCTTCATCTACAATGGCTATGGTGTAAGTCATAGGTGAACCGTTCTCCTCGGACACTTCAACTATCGTAGTTGATTCAGGAGCTAATTCTTCAGGCATTTTTATCTTAGGAACTATCTTAGTATCTGGATCGTTTACCTTGATAGGAACTACACCATACATCCTGATTGGCAAACTGTTTTCATGCTTATGAGGCTGAACCATTGTAACACTTACATAAGCATTTGGAGCCATTTCTGGTGTTATTTCCACTTCATACTTTAGTTCACTTCCCGAAACTTCTCTCCAAGATGCAGAAATTACCTTAGACCCGTTTTCGATAGTAACTAATGCTCTTCCCTTACCTCCCGAGGGAACTGTTATTTTAGCTACTTCACCCACTTTGTAGGTTTCTTTATCAGTCTTAAAAGTTAATACGGTAGCACCTACTCCTTCTCTATCAGTTCGAGTAGCCCAACCAGGCCAATCTACATAAGCTATAGTACCAGTGCTATGCCCTGTTATAGGATTCGTAACTCTGACAAAATATCTTCCCCAGTCTGGATGTTCAATTTTCAGATCAACCGTAGCTTTTCCGTTTTTAGTACTGACTTTGTATGACCGAATATGATTTCTAGAGTTCTTACTTAAATAGCTTCCATTATAACCTGAAGAAGAGTCCCACCACCATCTCCAGCTCATTTTATAAATGGAAACTTCCAGATCTTTAACGTCTACAGGTTTCCCCTCAGAATCTACAGTAACTATCTCAGATGTATGTGTCTTATCGGTCAACAACACATCTCTTCGGTTTTCAGAAAAAGCTTTAATACCTACATAGGAATCATAAGGTGAATAAGGCATTGTAAATCTATCCACACTAAAATCTCCTGCTTCTTCAAATACTCTCGCTGAAAAATGAGCATTTAATAATCCTGGAGCTGCTTCTGTCATTGATATGTTTACTGGAAACGTAACATCTCCTTCTGCATTCAGTTTACCATCCAAAACAGACTGTTCATCCGAACTGTATCTTTTCATAGGATCAGAGAAATTATACTTTTTATAGGATTCAAAACCTCTGTTAGAATTGGTCAGCTTTACATCAATTTTAGCTTTTAGATTTTTAGCTTTAGCTCCATGCAGCCATTTTACATTCATTTTTCCTTCTGAACTTGAAGCTTTTAATACTTCGTCTTCAAAATCAAACTTTATTTTTAATCTATTTGGTTTAATCGTTTCTATCCTAATGGACTTACTAAACTGAACACTTCCGACTTTTACTCGGGCATTCCAATATCCAGTCATATCTTCTGACTTAGTTACCACTTCGAATGTGTAAAACCCAGTATTATTTTTTGATTTGATGATTCGTTCTACTAGCTGTCCCTTAGGATTAGTGATTTCTAATTTCACAGGATGATTCTCTGGCAGTACTTGATTCTTGTCTTCAAGTATAAAGCCCAGAAAAAGAGTGTCTCCTGGTCTCCAAACTCCACGTTCTCCGTATATAAGTCCTTTAATTCCTTTTTGAACTACAGAACCACCCACATCAAAATGACTTGTATTTAAAGCGGACCCGTCATTCAGTTTTAGATAACCTCTTTCGTTACCATTTGACGCAATTACTAAGAAAGGTTTTTCGTCAACTTTCACCGTAGTCAGGCCACTTCCGTCAGAAGTTCCAGATGCTACAAGTTGGTTCTGATAATCAAATAACTCAATTTTCACACCGCTCATGGCTGAAGCATCTCTTAAATCAGAAGTTGAAATTAGAAGCTCGTTATTCTTTCCCATCTTAGCTATCAGACCAATATTACTGGCTAAAATATTTTGAGTAACTCCTCTATTTCTTCTGTAATAAGAAATATGACATGGGTTATCTCTTTCTTGATAATCATAATCTTCGTAGTAATAATAATCGTCATAGTAGTAATCATAATCCCATGAGTTCTCATTGGCTACATCTTCCCAGCTTTCCTCTAATTCTTCCTCTTCTATTTCTTCTTCACCTTCCGAACTGGCACATGGATATAGAGAATAACTCTTTTTAAAATCAATATTTACCCGATATATCGCTCCTAAGTCTTGTTTGACTAAATCCTCTAGATCTAAAGAAAAATTATTCCATTGGCCATAGTCGGTGTTTTCATCAGTCACTAGGTTTACACGTTTTTTTAACACAGTCTTTCCTACCCTTGTTAGGTTTCCTGAGCCATTAGAAGAGTTGGATTGAAGAAATTGATGAATGTTATTTTCATAAATCTTAGTAATTGTCACATTCACAGCCTTCAAATTCACTGCTTGAAAAGGAAGAATAAGTCCATCAGTCGATGGAAGAATCACTCCTGAGTTATTCATCTTAATAGCTGGCTTGACTTCAAGAAATTCAATCTCTAATTCTTTGGCTTGGTTAAGACTGAACCCAACAGAGTTTTTAATTCCGGGTTCTATTTTCACTAGTAACTTCCCGGTTTGTCTTTGATTTGGGTAAATTAAAATTTTACTGCCCTTGATCTCTATTCTAAGATCGGATGCCTTTAAATC
>CAJXOV010000419.1 GCA_913057815.1 uncultured Flavobacteriales bacterium | reverse complement strand
GCAATATACTTAACTCTTGATGACTTAACTAAAATTGAAAATATCGATAAAGAAAAGTTAACTGACAGTTTAGACAATGCAAAAGACTGGTTAATTATTAGCTGTTATACTGGGCAAAGAATTTCAGATTTTTTGAGATTTACCAAAGAACAAATAAGAATTGAAGCAGCTGTAATAGCTAGTAGGAACTTTAGTTTCATAGGTTATTGATTTAAAAACTTAAAAATAATTCATTTATGGAAACTAAACTCCCTAAACTTCTACCACCAAACAGCTTAATATCCAGAGCCGTTAAGGATTTTATAGAATCTAAAGAAGAAAAGTTTATAAAAATTTGGCATAATCAGCTAAAAGAAGAGTCCTACTCTGCTTCATATTTCCTTAGAACCTATGATAAAATGCCTGAATATGAACAACTGGCTCTTTCCTTATGCCAAGGTTCTATTTTAGATATTGGAGCCGGAGCTGGAGCACATACGCGCTACTTAATCTCAAAAAATCTTGATGTCACATCTTTAGAATTTGACTCAGGTTTCGCAGAGATCATTCAACAAGTAGAGAATTCAAAAGTCATTCAAGAAGATTTTTTCAGCTATTCAACTAAAGAGAAGTTCCAAACCATTCTCCTTCTCATGAATGGCCTAGGTATAGCTCAATCCAAGGCTAGACTACCAATCATGTTCGATAAATTAAAAGATTTATTAGCAGATAATGGAAGGATTATTGTTGAAATCACCGATTACAAGTTCTCTCCTGAATATGACCCTACTACCATGAATGATCCTGAAGTTACCTACCGAGTGATGTATGAAGGTTCATTCAGTGAAGAATTCCACTGGTTATATCCTAATCTAGAAATGGTAAGCTTAGAGTGCAAAAGACTGAATTTAAAACATCAGCTCATTTATGAAGAGGATGAAACTCTTCTTCTAGAGATTAAAAAACACTAGTTCTTTCCTTTTCACATTTGCACTTGGGAAAATCCTTTAAATCAATCTTTAACTTCTAGCTAGGTAATCTACATTTACCTTATGGATAACATTGTATTTTTTGATTCTGAAGAACATAGAACTCTTCTGCCCCTCACATATACTAAACCCGTAGCTGAACTCCGAGTAGGAATTCTAAAAATCAAAGAGAAATGGGAAAATGCCTTTCATGAAAAATCATCGTATTACACTCAGCCTCACTTAGCAAGTTTATTTCCATTAAGTCTTACTGAAAACAACTTGTTTCTACTAGGTGGACTCCTTCCATCTGAAAGCTTAATTAAAGCCATATCAGAACTAAAAGAAGATAGCGCACTCATTAAAGATGGCCGGATACTGGCTGCTACAGGAAGCACATTAAATGCTATCAAACATCCTAAAGAAGAAATAAACTTTAAAGATGATATACAGCTGATCAAGCGCCCATGGCAGATCTTCGAATTAAACGGTGCCGAAATCGAAAACGATTTAAAGAGTCTTGATAAAACTTCATTCTCCTCTACTTTAGAACATACTCAAATCATAGGAGATCCTTCTAAAATATTCATTCACGAGTCAGCTACAGTGAATGCCATTTCTTTAAATACAACAGCTGGCTCTATTTATATTGGGCCCAATGCTGAAGTTATGGAAGGATCTGTAATCAGAGGACCATTTGCTCTATGTAACCATTCCACGGTTAAGATGGGAGCCAAAATGTATGGTGACTCTACCGTAGGGCCCCACTGTAAAGTCGGTGGAGAGATAGGAAACAGCGTGTTTCAGGGGTTTTCTAACAAAGGTCATGATGGATACTTAGGAAATTCAGTCATAGGTGAGTGGTGTAATTTAGGAGCAGATACCAATGGCTCTAACCTTAAAAACAATTACTCGAATGTGAAGCTTTGGGATTATGTCACTGAATCAGCTATAGATACTGAATTAACGTTCTGTGGGTTAATTATGGGAGATCATAGTAAAACGGGAATAAATACCATGTTAAATACTGGAACTATGGTAGGTGTAGGCTCTAACATTTTTGGCGCACATTTTCCGCCTAAATTCATTCCTAGCTTCAGTTGGGGAAGCGGAACCGATTTTATGGAGCATGATTTTGTAAAGTTTTGTAACACCGCAGAAAAAGTAATGGCTCGTAGAGGCTTACCACTTTCTAAGGAAAACAAATCTGCGTTGCAATGGGTTTTTGACTCCTCCAATAAATACCGTTCTTAAACAGAAAAGCTCTGACTTTCTGTTCCTTTTTAAAGTCTTTAACTGTCATTTCTACCGAAGCAAGTGCTCTGGCATAAGTCTTGAACCACGATTACGCGTAACATAATTACACAAACACAGGAGCAATCCTGTCAAAATGACTGAATAGATATGGGAAAATTTGATGATGAGATAGAGATAAGACTTTCAGATGGCAACGAACCGGAATTCATTCCGATTTTTTCCTTAGAAGATGAAGAGAAAATGGACAAAGAGGCTACTCCTAAGAGTTTGCCAATTCTTCCGTTAAGAAATACAGTTCTTTTTCCTGGTGTGGTTATTCCTATTACCGTAGGAAGAGATTCTAGCGTGCAGCTAATAAAAGAAGCCAACAAAGGAGATAAAATTATAGGTGTAGTTTCTCAGAAAGATGAGAATATAGAAAATCCTACATTTTCAGACTTGAATACCACAGGTACGGTAGCCCAAATCATGAAAATGCTTAAAATGCCCGATGGGAATACCACGGTAATATTGCAAGGCAAAAAAAGATTACAACTTAAAGAACTAATCCAAGAAGAGCCATACTTAAGAGCTGAAATAGTAGAGTTTCCCGACATAAAGTCTACTACAGATAAAAAGAAAATAAAAGCATTAAAAGCTTCTTTAAAAGATTCTGCGGAGCAAATAGTAAAACTATCTCCACAAATACCTTCCGAGGCAGCATTTGCTATTAAAAACATAGAGAGTTTATCTTTCTTAGTAAACTTCATTTCTTCTAACATGAACTCTACCGTAGCTGAAAAACAACAGCTTCTAGAGATGGTAGACTTAGATGCTAGGTGTGAAAAAGTGCTCGAGCACTTGGCTAAAGAA
>CAJXOV010000418.1 GCA_913057815.1 uncultured Flavobacteriales bacterium | reverse complement strand
TATTCGTCGGCAGCGTCAGATGTGTATAAGAGACAGGATTAATGGGGTTTTTGATTACTCGCAGTATTCGATTAATTATCGCGTTTATTTCCCTTAGAAGAGGAAAAATGGATAGTTGTTCAACATGGATAAGTAGAGTAAATCCTGAGAAACTTTTCCCTAAATCTAGAGGATACTTTTACTATTTACAAGGGTTAACTTCGGTTCAAGGTGGAGGACAGGGTAGTTTAACTAAAGCAGAAGGAATGTTTAAAAAATCTCTTTCTAACGGTCTTAGATTGGACTTGGATAAAGCGACTGCTAAACTTCAATTAGCAGTTATAGCTATAAGTAAACGAAAGAAAAGAGAAGCAACTAATTTATTAGCTGAAGTTAAAAAATTAGACAAAAGAGGCATGATGACTGCTCAAATCAAACAAGTAAAAGAAGGTCTTAGGAGAATTTAAAACCTAGGCTTTATTTACATCTTTCTCTTTTAATTTCTGTAATTCAGAGAGGTACAGAAGGCTTTTCTTTTTCAAGTCCTTTGTGAGGGAATTCAAATCATCCTTCAATTCTTCTTCTTCCTTATTTTGACTTATAGAATGTAATTGATTTACAAACAGATCATTATCTGATCTAATGTCTTTTATTATCTTATTTAGAAAGTCAGAATCCTGAGGATAATTTATAGAATGATGAAAAGCTTTTTCCATAACATCATTCATAATGTTATCAATAGCATTTCGTACTAGTTGAATTTTTTCAAGCATGTAGTATAGGTGTGAAGAGAATTATAGTTAGTTGTCTTAGACACCGTGTAAATTATACAATTAAGAGTTACACTCCAAATAATGCTGTTCTTTTTCGCTTTTAGATTTGTGAAATCTAATAACTAAGTACTTTTTCTATTGATGATTCTAATCTTCCCTTTGCCATAAATTGAATTTCTTTTTGTGCATCAAAAGGCACTGGCGTATCAAGGCTAGCACACCTTACAATAGGCGCATCTAAAGCTTCAAAACAGTTTTCTTGGATTAAGGAAAGTAGCTCACCTCCTATTCCACCAGTTAAATTGTCTTCATGCAGGATTAGACATCTATTTGTTTTTCTAACTGACTCATAAATTGTTTCAGTATCCAGAGGCGACAAACTTCTCAAATCAACAATTTCTATGCTTTGGTCGGGGTGTTTTTCAACATAATCTAATGCCCAGTGAACTCCCATTCCATAAGTAATGATTGACATATCATTACCTTCTTTAACCACATTGGCTACTCCAAATGGTATAGAATAATAACCTTCCGCTACTTCAGCAGAAATGCTTCTATACAATCCTTTGTGCTCAAAAAATAGAACTGGGTTTGGATCTTCAAAGGATCTTGTTAGCATTCCTTTGGCATCTTCAGGAAATGCAGGATAAGCTATTTTCAAACCAGCTACATGAAAAAACCATGCTTCATTTGATTGACTATGAAAAGGTCCAGCGGCCATTCCGCCACCAGTTGGCATTCTCACTACTACATCAGCATTTTCTCCCCATCTGTAGTTTAGTTTGGCTAGATTATTTACAATTTGATTAAACCCACAAGTGACAAAATCTGCAAATTGCATCTCCATCATTCCCTTCATTCCATTTATTGAAAGTCCGAGTGCAGATCCTACGATAGCCGACTCACAAAGTGGAGTATTACGTACTCGTTCTTTGCCAAACTCTTCAACAAACCCATCAGTTACCTTAAAAACACCTCCATACTCAGCTATATCTTGTCCCATTAAGATGAGATTACCGTGCTTTTTCATAGATTCTCTTAAACCATCTGTGATAGCATCAATAAATCTCATTTCTCTGGTTTGAGACCCTGGCTCTACAGCTGGCAGAGTGAATGGTGCAAAAACATCTGCAAGCTCTTCATCCAAGTTGACTGAAATGACAGGCTCTGCTAAGGCGTTTTTTAGGCTTTCGCTTATTTCTTCTTTTATTTCTTCTTTAAATCTCTCGTTATCTTCTTTCTTTATAATTCTATTTTGGAGCAAGTAGGCTTCAAAACAATCTACAGGATCATACTTTTCCCATTTTTTTATCAACCCTTCTGGATAGTACTTCGTACCACTAGCCTCTTCATGTCCTCTTATTCTAAAAGTATTAAATTCTATAATCACAGGCCCATTTCCTCTTCTACATATTTTAGCAGCTTTCTTAACCGTTTTAATTACATCAATAACATTATTTCCATCAATCGAAAATGCATTTTCTTGAGGAATACCATATCCTATAGCCTTGTCTGCAAACGACTCACACTTAAACTGTTCAGAAGAAGGAGTTGAAAGACCCCAATGATTATTCTCTATACATATAACTACAGGTAATTCCCAGACAGCTGCCACGTTTACAGATTCATGAAAATCTCCTTGTGAAGCTCCACCGTCTCCCGTTATAACTACAGTAGCCTTTTTATTCTTTTTAAGTTTATGAGCCAACGCTATCCCATCAGCTATTCCTAACTGCGGTCCCAAATGCGAAATCATTCCTACTATATGATGTTCCTTCGAACCAAAATGAAAAGATCTATCTCTTCCTTTTGTAAATCCATTAGCCTTGCCTTGGAATTGGCTAAATAGGCGTTGCAATGGGATTTCTCTAGTAGTGAAGACACCTAGATTTCTGTGCATAGGAAGAATATACTCATCCTTATCTAAAGCCAATGTTAACCCTACTGATATAGCCTCTTGTCCTATACCTGAGAACCATTTGGAGATTTTGCCTTGTCTTAATTGACTCAACATTTTTTCTTCAATCAGTCTTGGTTTAAGTAGAGCTTTATAGATATCCAGTAGCTCTTCATTCTCAAATCCTCTTCTATTATAACGCATTATTCCTTGGTTCTTCGTAATCGGTCAAAAGTAGTGATTCGGTTTTCTCAAAGAGTGCTATTCAATCTGTATTTTTGAACTCTTTAATGCCGAAAATTGTTCAAATATCAGTTCCACCAGAAAAATCATTCAACGAAGAATATATTTTTCACTTAGCTCTTACTAAAAGTAAGCTCTATGATAGTGATGTAAAACACTGGCTAGTTAAGAAAAGATCCGT
>CAJXOV010000417.1 GCA_913057815.1 uncultured Flavobacteriales bacterium | reverse complement strand
TCTATTCGTCGGCAGCGTCAGATGTGTATAAGAGACAGTACTAATAGGGATCAACAATAATTTGGAACTTAGTTTCACTAATTCTTGAACAGATTCATTTTTAGATATCATGTTAGAAAACATGGGCAATAGTAAAGTAGAGAAGAGCAATGCAAACATTACTGAAGCATCTAACAACTTATAGGCTTGAGCGTAATAACCAGCTTGAATGTTGCCATCAGGAAGCATTCTTTCTATCATAACTGCATCTACTTTAAAATAAATGAGCATAAGGAAGGCTAGAACGGCAAATGGCAAGCTTGATTTAACCGTATTCCAAACATCCTCCTTAGTAAAGGAAAAAGAAAATTTACGGACACGAATAATCAGAAGTGTGATTACTACTATCGATGCTAAAAAGTAAGCGAGAGATTGTCCAAGAATAAAATGATAAACACTAAACTCACAATTTAAAACACCGCCAAAAACCATAGATCCAACTATGATAATCATCAAAGTTTTATCTAATGCAGAAACTAACACATCTGCCTTATACCACTGTATTCCACTTAAATTAGTCCTGAGAAAAACCAAAACAGACTGAAGAATTAACATAACTGTGATGGCTCCTAAAAGTTTTATCTCCTCTGGAGAATATCCTGCAATGAATGAAGATAAATATATCACACAGAAAAACAAAACCCCCAATAAAAGCTTAATCATGGCGGTGTGAGGCAGAATCTCAGATACCAATGTAGGATCTTTGGCCAATCTCCGATTATTGAAATTATTCAATCCAAAATCTAAAATAACCGAGAATAAAAAGGCGAAATTTAATAGAGAGAAAAAATTCCCATATGTTTCTGGCCCAAGTGTGTTTTGCACTTTCACATCTATTATCAATACCCAAATAGGCTTAACCAGTAGGTTAATGATAAGAAGTAAAAATAGATTTGATAAAAATGTACGTTGCAATAGCTAGCTATTTAATAATCGTGTTACATCCACTTTCCAGTAAAACTTTCTGTTTTATAAAGCACAAAATCACGGAGTTCCTCCATATGAGTTTGATCAAAGAAACGAAAAGTTCTTCCTCCAGCCGCAGTAGAAAAAGTAAAATGACTCACCCCTCTTCTTCTTTGAAAAATAGATTGGTTTATTTCAACAGACTGAAACTTGTGCAATTTAACCACTGTTCTTTTCGGAAAAAGCCATCCTCTTTCATAAATTAAGACTTCTTCATTCACCCACAAATTAATGGTATGGAAGTACTTATCTGAAAAAGCTACTACTAGCAAAACATATGCAGAATAACCTCCTAACGCAGTTAGAAAATATTCTGAGGCTATTCCTGCTACTATAAAAAATGGAATACCTAAAAGCGAAAAAACTATAGTTCTAAATGTTCTCTGAAAAACATGTGGCTGAAGTAAAAGAAAATAATCATCCGACTTTAATTCTTCATACAAAGTATCCATCACTCGCTCAGTCTGTAATTCATAACAAGCAGGAATTTCTAACTGATTCTTACCTACTGACTCTACACTTCTTCCTTGATGAATTTTAATACTTTCAAACCCTACATATTTTCTAACAAAGTTAGTTTGCCATTCTAGGAATTGAATCTTTTTCAGAGGAATAGTGAATTCATTCCGCTTTAATAATCCTGAAGAAATGTAAAAGGAATCATCATCTACCTCAGCTTTAAAATCAAAAAATTTCAAGATAACTTGAACAAAAGACAGAAGGACTGATAATATGAGAAAGAAGAAAGTAAAAGTTACTATCATCACCAGACCACTCTCTATCAATTGAGGAGCATAATCATCGAAAACCTCTACTACTATCTCTTCAGAATAATCTAGATACTGACCAGCGTATCCCATCACAAAAGCTATAGCTATTAGTCCGTTTCGTATATGATTTTCTGTTATAGCCAAAGTTAAAATCGCCTTAAAGTCTAACTTCACTAATAAATGTTTTAGTGATGTCTCCTTTTTTTCACTAAATGACATATCGCTATGTTCACCCGAAACTTCTGCCTCTTTCTGGAATTCAACTATCTCTCCTTTTAACCTATCCAATAGTGACTGAGCCTTCTTCTTAGTCAATGCTGGAATTTCCAATTCTTCAGAAGCAGAACCTGCAGTATCAATTTTTAAACCCGTTATTCCCAGAATACGCTGAATAAAATTCTGATGTAAGTGAACACTTTGAATTCTATCCAAAGGAATATTAGTCACATCCTTAGTGAGAACTCCTGAATTCAAGATTAGCTGGTGCTCTTCCAATTTAAATTGAAAATTCTTATACTTCAAAACAGAAGTAACAGCCATGAACACCATGGATATTAAAATGAATGCCCCTGTATAACTTACTACTCCATCAGAAAAAAAAGAATATGCGAAAAAGGCCAAATAAGCATTAAACATTCTTCTCAGGCTTTGAGTGAAAATCACTACAACACCTAAAATATTCTGTCGATTGAACTCTTCAAAATTATAATCACTCATAGGAAGAAGATGCTTCAGTGATAAACTCCTTTAACTTATTGGCTTCATCAGGTCTTAAACCAGAAATCCTAAGATCAGAACTAGCTCCACCAGCTGTAAAGACTTTTAAAGTCATTAATCCAAATGCTCTAGAAAGTGGCCCCTGAGAGGTTTCGCAATGTTGTATTCTATTAAAAGGAATAGTAGTTTGAGAGTGAAACAAATATCCTTTTTTATATGTAATATCTCTCTGACGAAGGGCATATCCTCTTCTTTTAAATCCTTTTAACTCTTCCATAAGGATCAAGGATAAAAGCAATGCCCAAACTGAAAAAATAATCCCCATGGCTGTTAGATTCCAAAAGACCAATTGCATGACCCAAACACCTGAAAGAAGAAACATAACGATCATAACTATCAATAACCGCATATCTCTATAATCCTTAGGATGCGGATTATAATCTACACTTTCTAGAAGCGGTAAATCGGATTTCTCTAGTTGAAGATTCTCTAGTAACATACGGCTAAGATAAAATAGTTAAACTTAAGATTGGTTTAAAAGAAGCATTAAACATGTCATTTATCTGTCTCTTATACACATCTGACGCTGCCGACG
>CAJXOV010000416.1 GCA_913057815.1 uncultured Flavobacteriales bacterium | reverse complement strand
GATTTAGATTAAAGTAAATTAGTATTTCAATTCAATATTTATGGAACAGTCTTTTAAGAAATTATTTCAGCCAGTAGATCTAGGCTTTACAGTATTGAAGAATCGAGTCCTTATGGGGTCGATGCACACTGGGCTTGAGGAGGAAAAAGGAGGCTATGATAAAATGGCGGCTTTTTACGGAGAAAGAGCTAAGGGTGGTGTAGGCTTAATTGTCACTGGAGGTGTAGCTCCTAATTTCAGTGGATGGGTTAGTCCTTTTTCTATAAAACTGACATCTAAAAGAGTCGCTAGAAAGCATAAGGTAATTACTAAGGCTGTTCATGAGAATGATGGTAAAATTTGCCTTCAAATTTTGCATTCTGGGAGATATGGATACCATCCTTTTTGTGTAGCACCCAGTAAAATCAAATCTCCGATTTCACGATTTACTCCTAGAGCATTGTCTACAAGTGGCGTTAAAAAGACAATTAGAGATTTTGTGAGATGTGCCAAATTAGCTCAGTTAGGTGGTTATGATGGAGTAGAAATTATGGGTTCAGAAGGATATTTAATCAATGAATTTCTGGTAACTAAGACGAATAAAAGGACAGATGAATATGGAGGTTCTTATGAAAATCGAATGAGATTCCCCATAGAAATTGTGAAAGCAATTAGGGAAGAATTAGGGGAGAATTTCATAATAATCTATAGGTTGAGTATGATTGACTTAGTAGATGAGGGAAGCACTTGGCCTGAAGTGGTAACATTAGCTAAAGAAATTGAAAAAGCTGGGACTAATATCATAAATACAGGTATAGGCTGGCATGAGGCTAGAGTTCCTACTATAGCTACTTCAGTTCCTAGAGGAGCTTTCTCTTGGGTGACTGAGAGGTTAATGGGAGAAGTAAATATTCCTTTAGTAACTACCAATAGAATAAATACTCCTGAAAAAGCCAATGAAATCATAGAGAATGGCCATGCGGATATGATTTCCATGGCTAGACCTTTTTTAGCAGATGCTGACTTTATGAATAAGGCTAAGGATAATAAGTCTAATGAAATTAATACTTGTATAGGATGTAATCAAGCTTGTCTTGATCATGTCTTTAAACAACAGACAGCTTCATGCTTGGTAAATCCAAGAGCATGTAGAGAAGTGGAGTTTGATGAACTGGAAAAAAAATCAAGAAAATCAAAAAAGCTCTTGGTTGTGGGTGCAGGCCCTGCAGGATTGGCTTTTTCAGCGGAAGCTTCAAGATTAGGTCATGATGTTACTCTAGTAGATAAATCTTCAGAAATAGGAGGTCAGTTTAACCTGGCTAAAAAAGTAGCTGGCAAGGAAGAGTTTCATGAAACTCTTCGGTATTTTTCTGAGACATTAAAGAACAATAAGGTTGACGTTCGTTTAAATACTCAAGTTGATTTAGATTTAGTTCAATCCTTAAATCCTGATGAAGTAATAATTTCTACAGGTGTTGTTCCTAGGCAGTTAAAAATAGAAGGTGCCGATCTACCTCATGTTATTAGCTATTATGATTTGCTTTCAAAGGATATTAAAGTTGGAAAAAATGTAGTAATCATTGGTGCCGGAGGAATAGGGTTTGATGTAGCTGAATACCTTTTGCATGATCCGATTTCTTATAATGAAGAAAGTACCAAATCATTTTTGAAAAATTGGGGTGTTGACACCAGTTATAAAAATGGGGGAGCATTATTAAAATCTAAAGATTCATCCAGTCCAAGACATCACATTACTTTGTTGCAACGCAAAGAAGGGAAACTAGGAGCTAACTTGGGAAAAACCACAGGATGGATTCATAGAGCCACATTAAAAAAGAGTGGTGTAAAAATGATTGGTGGACTGTCCTACGAAAAAATCACAAAAGAAGGACTATGGGTTAATAAGAAGGGAAAGTCTGAATTGATACCATGCGATAACATTATTGTTTGCGCTGGTCAGCTTCCTTTAAATAATCTGAAGACTTGTTTGGATGAAGCTCACATAAAGAATCACATAATAGGTGGCGCTAGAAAAGCTGCAGAGCTTGATGCCAAAGCCGCTATCGAAGAAGCTACGTATTTAGCTTTTTCTATTTAGTTCTTTTGACCAGCTCCTATGAATGAATATCCATCATCATCATATGCGGCTGTATAAGAGATGTTGTTTCCCGAAATTGTTCCAATTCCTGAAACTAAAGCATCATCGTCCATTTGAGGTGGAATTACAAAACTCCCGTTCGCACTAGAATACACGGCCTTTAAATCAATACTGAAATTAAACATGTTTTCTAATAAGATAGTGTCTCCGGTAAGCGTGTCTAGTCGAATTACTAAATCATAATGAACAGTATCGTTAAAAGTATTTAGAAAAAATACTGAATCAATCATAGAAAAAGTTCCTAGCGCTGGCCTTCTTGGATCAGGTTCACAAACAATAGTAGGGTCTTTTTTACACGAGTGAATAAAAGCTATAGATAACAGCAAAGTTATAATTGCAAGTACGTTTTTCATCTTGGATGTTTATTGAATGTGAATTAGATAAGGTTATAACCACTTATCGCAGATCTCCTTAATTAGCTTTTGAGTATCAAAATAGTTCATAGGCTTTTGATAATAGTTTTTAGCACCATTGGCTAAACAAGCATCTATATCTTTTTGATAGCTTGAAGTGCTATATGCTACCACAGGAATATCATTAAAAAAACTATTGGCTGATATATTAGCTATTAATTCAGCTCCATTAATCTTAGGAAGACTTACGTCTGAAATCACCAAATCAGGTAATTTAGAAAGATTGTCACTGTTTATGGAATTTAAAAAGGTTAAGAAATCCTCAGCATCGGTGATTATTTCTAAATCTACTTCGATTTCGTTATCCTTAATAGCCTCTTCAAATAAAGCAATATCTGAAATGTTATCTTCTATGTAAAGTATCTTTTTCACGTTTCACAAAATTAGTTCAAACCTTCTTAGCTTAAAGAGTAATTTTACTGTTTATTGATCAAAAGGTTATATCAAATAAGTGAATAAAGCCATAGGATTTATCCTAATCTCTGTAGTATCTGTCTCTTATACACATCTGACGCTGCCGACGAATAGAGAGGTGTAG
>CAJXOV010000415.1 GCA_913057815.1 uncultured Flavobacteriales bacterium | reverse complement strand
TCCTATGGATGGAGTTACTGGAAAGTTAAAGATTCCTGCAGGTGGTTTAGGTGCTCAAACTAGAGATGGAGTAATTTACTTTAAACCGATAGGTGGAGACTTAAAAAAAGAACCATTTTACTTGGATTATACAGTAGTGGCACCTCAGTTAGTGGTCTCTCCAGACAAAATGAATGTTTTTTATAAAGGCCTTGATAATCCAGTAACTGTAAGTGTAGCTGGTTATAATGATGAAGACGTAAAAGCTTCTATGACAGGAGGTACTATCATTCCTAAAGGTGGAGGAAAGTATATAGTGAAAGTAAATAGTGGAACAGAAGCCAAAGTTTCGGCAGTAGTTACTCAACCAGATGGAACTACGAAATCTATGCCGGCTCTTCCGTTTAGAGTTAAGAGAGTTCCGGATCCAATTCCTTCATTTAGTCAAGCTAGACCTACTGATAATGTAATTACTGGAACCAAAGTTAAAAATGCTACCGGTGTAAGGGCAGCTATGGACAATTTTGATTTTGAATATATACCAGTTGTTACTTCATTTAAAGTAGTAACTGTGGTAAACGGAGAGATAAAAGAAGTAGCTGTTAGTGGAAATAGATTGAATGGAACTGCTCAAGGCCTTTTACAAGGAATGAGAAGAGGACAGAAATTCTCAATAGAAGAGATAATGGTTAAAATGCCAGAAGGAAATAGAAAGGTATCTAGTATCTCGTTAAGAATAATATAAAATTTAGTAATCATGAAAAGAATCATCTTTATAGGTATAGCATTAATGCTAGGTTCAGTGGGAGCTAAATCTCAAACTATTAACACAGTTTTAGATGGAGCATATGTCCCTGAGCATACTCAAACAAAAAGAGTAGTTCCTTACCCTTATCTAAGAGAGTCTGACGTAATGTGGTCTAAGAAAATCTGGAGAACATTAGATTTGAAAGAAAAACTAAACCACCCGTTATATTTTCCTTTGGAAGAGCTGAATGATAGAAATAGTCTTTTCACGGTAATTAAAAACGCTTTGGTAACTGACGGTTCTATTACAGCATACGGATTGGGACCAACCTTGGATGATGATGAGTTTAAGTATCCTCTTTCTCCTTCTCAGTTGGATTCGTTATTAAATCCTACTGTTACTTTGGAAGAAGAAGATCTTCTAACTGGTGAAATTTCTTATAAAGAAGTTTCAGAACCTATCGAATCAGAATTGATTACCCAATACCAAATGAAAGAACATTGGGTATTTGACAAGCAACGTTCTGAGAGATATGTTAGAATCATTGGAATATGTCCTAGAGTTGAAGTTTATGATCAGAATACAGGTGATCTTAGAGGATTCAAACCATTGTTTTGGTTGTATTACCCAGAGTGTAGATATGTATTCCAAAATGCTTGGGTATTTAACCCTGGGAATGGAGCAGAGAGAAGATCTTTTGAAGAGATTTTTCAGAAGAGAAGATTCGCTAGTTTCATTCATAAAGAAGATAACGTTTATGATAGACCTATAGCTTCTTATGCTTTAGGAATAGATGCTCTTCTGGAAGCAGAAAGGATTAAAGAGGATTTATTCCTTGTTGAACATGATTTATGGCACTACTAAAGTGTGTTACAAAATATAAAAAGAGCCGGCTATTTAAGTCGGCTCTTTTTTTTGTCTGCTTTTTCCAATTAATTTAATTTCAATCTTTAAAAAGAGGTGAACTAATGGCCTTCTCTTTTTTAAGGTGTTCTATCTTTGCGCCCGCATGGTATCAATAAATAATTTTAGTGTCATTTTCGGTCAGAGAGCATTGTTCAAAAACATCTCTCTATTTATCTCTAAAAAAGACAAAATAGGCCTCGTAGGAAAAAACGGAGCTGGTAAATCTACATTACTCAAGTCTGTAATGGGATTACATAAAGGAACAGAAGGAGATATAACTATTCCTAAAGAAACGACTGTAGGTTATTTGCCCCAGGAAATGGTCCACAATGAAACTTCTACTATTTTAGAAGAAGCCTCTTCAGCTTTTAGTGACATTTCGGTATTGGAGGAACGATCAAATCAGATTAGTGTTGAACTATCTACCCGTGAGGATTATCAATCAGAGTATTATTCTAATTTAATAGAAGAGCTAAATGATATAAATGATAGGCTTCAAGTTTTAGGTTCTGGTAATAAAGAACAGATGGTAGAACGTGTTCTAAAAGGACTTGGGTTTATGACTTCTGATATGGATCGCTTAATGAGTGAATTCAGTGGAGGTTGGAAGATGAGGGTAGAGTTGGCTAAAATTTTACTTATACAGCCCGATGTGGTATTGCTAGATGAGCCAACCAATCATTTAGATATAGACAGTATAGAATGGTTAGAAAGCTTCTTATCTACCTATCCTGGCGCCATAGTAATGATCTCACATGATAGAAATTTCTTAGATGCTATAACGAATAGGACTGTGGAAATATCTATTGGTAGGATTTACGACTATAAATTTTCATATAGTAAATATTTAGAACAACGTGAAGCTGAACTAGAATCTCAAATAGAAGCTGCTAAAGCCCAGCAGAAGTACATAAAGGATACTGAGATTCTAATCAATAAGTTTAGAGCTAAAAAGAACAAAGCATCGTTTGCTCAGAGTTTAATTAAGAAACTTGATAAATTAGAAAGAATAGATTTAGATCAACTAGATTCTTCAGCTATGAAATTTAGCTTTCCACCTGCGCCTAGGTCTGGAAAAGCAGTAGTAACAGCCGAAAGTTTATCGAAAACCTATGATGATTTACTTGTTTTTAATAATGTAGACCTACTCATAGGTAGGCAAGAGAAGATAGCACTAGTGGGAAAAAATGGTGCAGGTAAAACTACTCTGACTAAGATTCTTACGAATAAACTAAATTATGAAGGAAAGCTCGAGGTGGGGCATAATGTAGATATCGGATATTATGCTCAAGACCAAACAGAGACTTTAGATCCTGAAAAAACTGTATTTCAAACTATTGATGATGAGGCTCAGGGAGAAATTAGAACTCAGCTAAGAGGATTGTTAGGGACGTTCTTATTTCAAGGAGAGGACATAGATCTGTCTCTTATACACATCTGACGCTGCCGACGAATAGAG
>CAJXOV010000414.1 GCA_913057815.1 uncultured Flavobacteriales bacterium | reverse complement strand
AGGTCTCGTGGGCTCGGAGATGTGTATAAGAGACAGGAATAAATCCAGATTCTGAATTAGTAGAAATAGTGGAAATTCCAGAACACCCTTGGTTTGTAGCAGCACAGTTTCACCCAGAATACAAGAGTACTGTTCACACTCCTCATCCATTATTTATAGAGTTTGTAAAAGCAAGTCTTAAGCATTCTAAGAAGAAATAACGGTCTCTCCTTTATCTCTAAAAGTCAAAAGACTAAGAATAAGTGCAATAAACACAGCTCCGCTTTGTCTTTCTAACATGGATTCTGTAAATAGATTTAGCAGGATAACTGCTAATATTGAAATCATTAAAGTGTCTTTATTTCTGAAAGCTCGAAGGATTAGAATTCCGAACATTAGAGATAAAATCATTATACCTAATAAACCTGTAGCTATTCCTGTTTCTAAAAATTGATTATGGGCATTCAACTTCTTAGATAAAATATAATATTCTTTATTTGTCTTGTACTTATCTAATAACACATCCTTGGCATCACCAGCCCCTTCTCCTATAAGGAAGTTTTCAGATATAATATCAATGGCTATGCTCCAAATGGTTAATCTAGCTTGAGTACTCGATTTTTTAGAGTTCTTAATCCGGTCCTCTTCCTCCAAATTAGGACTAGCTACCTGCTCTGTAATAACCGAATTTATCCTACTTTTGGACTTTGGGTTAAGAAAAACGGCACTAATGAATATCACACTTGCGAATAGTAGAAAATAGAGGCTCCTTCCCTCCTGTTTCCCTAAAAAATGTCGAATCAAAGCTGCTACTAATATTGCTACGCAAGTTATTATCCCTGACTTCGAAGCCAAAAGGGCTATCATTATTAAAAGTAAAATGGACAGAGCACGAATAAATATTCTAGCTGCTTTTTTTAGCTTCAGGTTCTCCAAATAGAAAAAGATAAAGCATAGTGCAACAGCATAATACATACTCACATAACTTGGGTGAAAATGAGCTGAGAGTTTAGCATATGAAAATTCACTAAAATCAGAATTTTCAAAAAATACGCTACAAGCCTTTCCTAATAAAAACAGACTAGATATTAAAACTCCCACTAAAATAGACCAGGAAAGAAATTTGAAATTTTTCTTTTGCAATGGTGGAGAAAGACCAATGATTAACGGAAGAAGAAGCAGTGATAATTTAGTTTCTATATTTTTCCAACCAACGTTAATATTATCAGTCCATAACATACTCAGAAAGACAACTAGAAAAAGCCCTACTCCGCCTAAAAAAATGTTTAACCACTCCACTTTTCTATTCCTATTTAACTGAAATAAAGTAACCAGAAATAAGATTAAAATGGTTAACGAGAGAAGTCCTATTTGATAAATAGGAATCAAAACACACAAGATTGCTGTTAAAAAAATATGAATCCCTCTCAATTTCATTCTACAAGAGTAAGCCTTTACTTACGAATAGGATTCTCAAAAGATGATGAATTAATCCACTATGCGACTTACAAATCTTTTTTGATGACTTCAGTAAAACTAATAATTAACTAAATCTAATGACAATGCACAAGCACCTATATCTCTTATTCATTTTATCGACATTTGTGAGCCACTCACAAACATTCCAGAACCTTTATGGAGATGAAGGGTTAGAAATGTTTTTAGATTTCCGTCAGCTTCCTGACCAAGGCTATTTATTGGGAGGAAATACTACAAGTTATGGTTTAGGTTCATCAGATGTACTTCTTATGAGAACAGATGGCTTAGGAAATGCTATCTGGTCTAAAACTATAGGTTTAGAATCACATGATTATTTTGGAGCATTAGATTTTAATAAGTCTACTGGAGAATTATTGGTGACAGGATCCACTAACAATTCTCATGAAAATATTTTTGTTCTTAAACTCGATCTAGAAGGAAACATAATTTGGAAAAAGGAACTTTTTCTGAATGGTACGGAAACAGCCATGTCTATAAAACTTACTACAGATGGAGGCTTTATCCTTACGGGAATGACTAATTCTTTAGATTCTAATTCTGATGATATATTGATCATAAAAGGAGACAGCTCTGGAGAATTGGAATGGACTTATGTTTGCGGGACTCCAGGACATGACAAAGGAATAGCCATAATAGAAAATTCAGACGGAGAATATGTTGCTTATGGACATACCGATGGAATTCGTAGTAATAATCATAATACATACCTGTTGAAGTTTTCTAAGAAAGGGAAATTACTAGAGAGTAAACTTCATGTTTCTGATAACAACCAACTAGCAAATGACATGTTTATGGATGAATTTACAGGAGATGTCTATCTCGTGGGAGACACAGAAACAAAAATGAAAGGAAACATAGATGGATTACTTTCTAAAATTGACAATAATCTAAACATAGAATGGTCTAAAGCTATAGGAGGAACCTATTCAGATCACATATTAGCTATTAAAACAGATATCGAAGGAAATGTGTTTTTAGCAGGCTCCTCAGAAAACACAGAAGCCGATGAGCAGGACGGATTTATTTTAAAACTTGATCCGAATCTAGATATAATCTATGCTGAACATTACGGTGGAGATCATAAAGATGTGTTCTATTCATTAACCATCACACCAGATGGAGGAATTGCTTGTTCTGGATCTTCGAGAAGCTCTGGATCTAAATCAATGCAGGCCTTTCTTGTGAAAACAGATAGAGATGCTCAAACGTCATGTAGAAACAAAGAGTCTGAGCTCAATTTTGAAATCTCTGATTTGTCATCGGATATCAAAAGGAATAGCGGTTTCTCTAAGCATAAACTTGAGCTAAATTGGAACGACTCTGATATTCAATTATCAGCTTCAGAGGTGAGCTTATTTTCTAAATGCTCTCATGGAATCGTCAATCCTTACCTCACAGAAAGTAACATTAGTAATACTGAAACAACTGAGCTTTCTGAGAATGCACAGCTTATTTTGAATGATAAAAAAGACAATCAAAGCCAAAAAGAATTGAATAAAAACAACTCTATAGCTTCTTTGAACTCATCAGGAAAAATGATGATTTCATCTGAAAATGACTTCAATATTATAAAAGTAGAGGTCTATGACTGTCTCTTATACACATCTCCGAGCC
>CAJXOV010000413.1 GCA_913057815.1 uncultured Flavobacteriales bacterium | reverse complement strand
ACACCTCTCTATTCGTCGGCAGCGTCAGATGTGTATAAGAGACAGTTCCCATACTCTGGTTAATTCAGCACCACATTCAAGAGGAAGTAATTCTTCTGTAAATGTCAACTCAAGATCATCATCGCATGAATCTGTTACTGCTGGATTAACTGGCTCAGGAAGATCAACACAGCTTGTCTCTAGGTCTTCTAAAGTTGTGAAAAATACTGGAGCTTGTGTGTCTACAAGAATGATGTTTTGCGCAGCTACACTTACATTTCCACATTCATCTTCTGCTATCCATGTTCTTACTAATTCTGCACAGCCTTCAGATGGAAGAGCCATGTCAGTATAGGATATAGAAACCTCAGCGCAATCTATAACTTGTGGATTAGGAACACTTGCCTGTTCTCCACATTCAATTTCTATTTCAGTCTCGAGTTCCAAGAAAATAGGAGCTGTATTATCTGTTCTGGTAACCAATTGTGAAAACTCAGATGAGTTTCCACAATTATCTGTTACCAGATACATGATTTCTCCTCCTTCATTGCAGGATGAAAGGGACGGCTCTATTACTTCTATTGTTAATTCTTCTTGGCAATTATCTGAAAATTGAGGAATGATCAATTCCTCGTCACACTCTAAAAATAATTGTTCTAAATCTTGTAATAAATATGGAGCAGTAGAATCAGTAAAGACTATAGTTCTGCTA
This sequence comes from uncultured Flavobacteriales bacterium, assembly GCA_913057815.1. Taxonomy (GTDB): domain Bacteria; phylum Bacteroidota; class Bacteroidia; order Flavobacteriales_D; family Sanyastnellaceae; genus ASP10-05a. Next base: position 2,403 of record CAJXOV010000413.1, on the reverse strand, counting down.
ATTGATGTAGAATTATTACATGCATCAGAAACAATCCATACCTGCTCTAACTGATACCCACAGCTCAATGAAGTTTCGTTTTCTGCCAGCTCTACAAAAAGCTCTTCAGAGCAATTATCAATGACTACTGGAGTGTAATGAGGAATATCTGCACCACACTCAAGTTCTAGATCAAGAGGTGCATTTAAAACTTCAGGAGATTCGTTATCTACTACAGTTATGTACTGAATATGGGTGGCTATATTTCCACAGTTATCTTCTGCTATAAATGTTCTTTGTAAAACGGGGAAACAGTTACCAGAAAGCTCAGTTTCGACTATTTGAATGGTAACATCTTCACTCGAACAATTGTCTTCTGCTTCAATGGTTACTGGTGGGATTTCACCACAAGAAACTGTTAAATCTTCTGGAATATTTAGGAGAACTGGAGGAGAATTATCTTCAACTAAAACTTGCTGAGAACATTCAAAAACCTCTCCTAGATCATTCGTAACTGACCATGTTCTAACAATAGTGTAATTTCCTGAACACTCTCCAGTCAAAATTTCTTCTGTCAGGACTGCTGTTAATATATTTCCGCATAAGGAAGTGAATTCTAAAGAAGGTGCTTCTGGAATCGACTCACATTCTACCGAAATATCTTCTGGACAATCGCTTGCGGTAAATTCATCTCCAGACTGAACAACTATTATTTGGTTTTCAATGGTAGAATTATTGCACTCATCAGAAGCTATATAGGAAACAACATAAGTTTCAGAACATTCTACAGATGAATCTACGCATAAAACGTTTCCATTATCTATCTCACCATCTACGTAATTTTCATTTATAGTAGAGAGTGCTTCTGTCATTTCTGATGGTGAATATTGAGAATTACATCCTCCAAAAACATCATTTGCCAAATTCACTACATCTTCGATGCTCCATCCGTTAAAAGTACCAGAAAGTAAAATTTGGTTTTTAAGTAATTGGTCTGATTCTCCAAAATCTTGAAAAAGCTCATCAAACCCTAAGGTCAGACTAATGGCTACTAAATGTCCTGCTAGAGTATTTCCATATCCATTAGGATTAACTAGATTTTCCATCAATACGGAAGGTGTGCCACCCGAAGGAAGAAAATTCTCTACATCAGATGGAGAATTCAACTTCAAAGTTGTTTCACACCCAATCATTAACCCATTAGGAAATGTCAAATCAAAATTAGCATCCCTAAAAACGCCAGGATTATTTCCATTGGCTGGTGATCCCCAGCCCCCAGGAGTTTGTGTTCTGAACTGTCCACACTCTTCAGTACCAGTTCCAAGCTCTGCTATTACGATTTCTATTGTAGTATTTGAACAGTTATCAATTGCACTTATTACAGAGCTATCAATTTCTGGAAAAATGGATACAACACTATTTTCAATTTCTTCTGAAAATTCAGGAGCTGTTAAATCAGGAGCTGTTATTTGTTGAATACAAGTAACTTCATCTCCATCTGAATTGGTAGCAGTCCACTCTCTAATTATCACAACTGGACAATCTGAAATATAAGAATCCGAATAGGAAAGAGTATAACCTGGACAGCTAATAACAGGAATTCCAGTGTTTTCTAAAGACAACTCTTCACCACACAATAATCCGACATCAGCCAAACACTGCATAACTTCTTCTTGAGTACATGTTCCCTCTCCGTTAATATCACAGTTTCCAGAAACGTTTTGTCCAAGAGCTTCTCCGTCATAAAAGAACCAACAGCTTAACCCAGGTTCTGCATTTTGATCGTTAGCGGCTGTTCCTACTTGAAGCCCATATAAATAACTAGCTGGCTTATGAGTTAGAGTTATATATGATCCTTCATATTCTCCTATTCCTGTTAGACTATTGGTTTTGGACTCATCTACAATGTAATAATCCCAATCTTCATAATGGTCCTGAACTATAGGTTCATCTCCTTTCCATCCTCTACCTAAGGAATTCCATTCTGGCCATTCCATTCTAGCGGTAAACCAAACATCTATGTAAAAACCGTAATCTGGATGTGTGTGGTTATAAATTTCACCATAAATATGACATTCGCCATTGTTAAATTTATCAAAAGAGAGACTCTCCTCTGTAGTATTATAATTTATACTTCCAGGGCCAGGTAAACCAGGAATCCATAATAACCGAGAGTTATTTCCAAATCCAGTAAAATGACAAGATTCAGTCTCACACAGATTATCCGATTGAGCCAGAGAATCTAATGGACATGAATAAACACAAAAAATAGTGGTAATAAAAACGAGTAACTTGAAGTGATGTGTCATGGCTCAGTGGGTTTAGAGTAAAACAATACTCAGTAGAGCTTATCAAGTCAAAAAGTTTTCAAGTGGGTGGAGGGGTGTTATATAACCCTGTCTCTTATACACATCTCCGAGCCCA
>CAJXOV010000412.1 GCA_913057815.1 uncultured Flavobacteriales bacterium | reverse complement strand
GAAATGTATTGAACAACTTCAGTTGTATGAATTAGAACACAACCACTAACTTGAGAGCGCACAGCTTCGTTCTTTAAGTCTTCTCTTAAGTCTTCTAGTTGCTTTAAACTAAAATCCTGAGAAAGCATTGAATGAAGTAAAATTTCCTGCTGCATTTATGGCTTATCGGTTCTTAATATTATAAGAGCTAGCAAGATGCGATATTTTTGTCAACTAGAGTGAAATATTAATGTTAATTCACTTCTGAACAGACTTTAAATCATTGCACTCCTATTTCTATTAATATTCTAATTAATAACACAAATAATAGTCCTAATCCCTCAGTTTTTTTTCGATTTACCTAGAGATAAGTCTATTCGAATATTAGCAATGCACAGTTGTCATAGCTATTCAGCAGGAAAATCCAGCTAAATTAATTAGAGGTTCAAAAGATAAAAGCACTACACCCTATGTATCAATCTTCTCCTTTAAGAACCGCGTCATAACCTCCTAACATATTGTACAACTCTCTAAATCCTAACTCTTCCATGATGACAGTAGCTCTAGCACTACGCCCTCCTGACTTACAATAAACTAATGTAGGTGAATCTTTATCTAACTCAGCTAATTTAGTGGCGAAATCAGAATCCTTTATATTTATTTTAATGGCATTTTCTATTATACCATTAGACCATTCATCTGGAGTTCTAACATCTATAATTTGAATGTCAGAATTTGATTCGATCAAAGCATAAGCTTCTGTTACTGTAATGTTTTTAGAGTTTTCTGATGCTTTTGGCATACAAGAAATAATAGACAAAGACAGTGCAATAATTGTTAGAGATAATTTCATAATTCAAGATTAATATTTCTTTTTAATATAATTAGTAACCTAAGTTACTCCGGAGTTTAAACATTGCCATCACTTGACAACATTACAGCTACATTTCGCGTGCTAGGAATTTTAGAAAGTACTATAATAATAATAACCATTATTGGTACACTTAGAATCATTCCTACCACTCCCCAAAGCAAATACCAAAGACCTAATGAGAGTATAACCACCAATGGACTAATATTTAGATTATCACCCATCACGCGAGGTTCTATAACATTTCCAACTATAACCTGAATTATTCCTATTACTACCAAAACCAAGACTGCTTTAGATGGCTCCTCAGGATACTGAGCCAAAGCCATTAAAGCTGGGAATAACGTAGCAATTAGAGACCCAATTGTAGGAATGTAGTTCAATAAAAATATCAGCAAAGCCCAAAAGATTGGAAAGTCTATACTTAGGATTAATAGCCCTAAATAACTCACAAAACCCGTTAAGAGACTCACTATAGTCTTCAATGTAATATAACTTTCTATTGACTTTATAATTTGTCTAGCCATTGAGTAAGCCACTTCTCGTTTAGATTCATCTTTATAGATAGCGTTAAACTTTAGCTTGAAGACATTCTCTTCAAGCATTAAAAAGAGGAGATATAATATTACCATAAATGAATTCCCTAACAAATTGGTAATAGCTCCAATGGCACTTTGAATGATGTCAGTTAAATTGATGTTTTTAATATTGGCCAGCACATTTTGCAACGCTTCATCTCCTACTAGTCCAACTACTTTATCTGCTATTAGTTGAAAATTAGAGTTGTATTTGTCTAAATTTTCCTGAATCATAAAAACTTTCACTTGTGATGTGAGTATTTGACTAAACAGGAAAAGTCCAATTAGAATAACTATTGAAGCTAATAGAGAACCTAGCCAAAATGGCATTTTAATCATGTGAAGAATGGCTTTTCTAAACTTTCTAATCAAAAACCAAATTCCAACTGAAAAAACCAATGGGACAAGAAAACTCTCAAGATAATCTAATAAGAATCCAGCCAATGTGAGACTCAGTAATATGTATGTAATTTTAGTTAGTGACATGTATTCTAATTTAAAATTCTATTAAATTTAAAAAATCATCTTCATTTATAATCTGAACTTTTAGTGCCTCAGCTTTTGTCTTTTTGGAAGGTCCCATATTCTCACCAGCTACTAATAAATCCGTTTTAGCTGATATAGAACTGGCTACTTTCCCTCCATTAGCTTCTATAATCGTTTTCAACTCACTCCTGGAAACCCTAGAGAAAACTCCACTTACCACTATTTTCTTTCCTAAGAGGATTTCAGAATCCATTTTAGATTCTTCAATTTGGAATTTAAGTCCTGACTCAATTAATCTTTTAATTTCTTCTACATTCTCTGAGTCTTGGAAATAATCGAATACACTTTCAGCTATTCGCACCCCTATTTCATCTGCTTCAACCATGCTTTCAGCTGAGGCTTCCATAATAGATTGAATATTCTTAAAATGTTTAGCCAATTTCTTAGCTACAGTCTCTCCTACGTATCTTATACCTAGGCCAAATAAGACTTTTTCAAACGGTTGTTTTTTACTCTCTTCAACACCTAGAATAATATTTTCTACAGACTTTTCTGCTAATCTATCTAGAGGTAACAATTTTTCACTGGTCAAATCATACAAATCAGCTGGACGAAAAATCAGTTTCTCTTCAAACAACTGAACGATCGTTTCTGCACCTAAGCCATCAATGTTCATAGCTTTCCGCCCTATGAAATGTTCTAATTTCCCAGTTATTTGAGGTGGACAAAGGCTTGAATTAGGACAGTAATGCTGTGCCTCTCCTTCTTCTCTAACTAGCGTAGTATCACATTCAGGACACGAGGTGATAAATTTTATAGCTTCTGCATCAGGTTCTCTTCTAGCTAAGTCAACATGTGTGACTTTAGGAATGATTTCTCCTCCCTTTTCCACGAATACATAGTCGTTTTCATGAAGCCCTAATTTTTCAATTTGATCTTGATTATGAAGAGAAGCTCGCCTAACAGTTGTACCAGCTAAAAGAAGTGGCTCTAAATTAGCCACTGGAGTAATCGCTCCTGTTCGACCTACTTGATAGCTTATTTCGGTAAGTTTAGTAGAAAGGTTTTCTGCTTTAAACTTATAAGCAATGGCCCACCTTGGACTTTTGGCCGTCATTCCTAGTTCATCTTGGTACTGAAACTGTCTCTTATACACATCTCCGAGCCCACGAGACCTCTCTACATCT
>CAJXOV010000411.1 GCA_913057815.1 uncultured Flavobacteriales bacterium | reverse complement strand
GGCATACGAGATGTAGAGAGGTCTCGTGGGCTCTGAGATGTGTATAAGAGACTGAATGCATACTCAGCTTCATATCCATTTCCAGCACCAGGAATCAATATTTTGGACTTCTTGTTTTCTAATTTTTCTAAAATATGAGCTAATGGTCCAGCAGAACCAATATCCCAGCCTGTCGAATTAGTATGATACCTGTTCGTCCAGTATGATTCATCTAGCGTATTCATTTTTTAAATAATGCTATTGATTCTATATGTCCAGTATGCGGAAACTGATCTACCATAGAAAGCTTTACTAATTCGTAACCAGACTCCCTTAATGTTTCTGTATCTCTAGCCTGTGTAGCAGGATTACAACTCACATAAACAATAGTCTTGGCGTTTAAAGAAATTACTTTCTTCAATGTTTTAGGAGCTATTCCAGCTCTAGGCGGATCCAATACAATAGTAAGTATCTCTCCTGCATACTCAGGATGTTTCAATAAGAATTTCCCTACATCAGCGGCAAAGAATCTAACATTCTTTATTTTATTTCTTCTGGCATTAGCCTTGGCATCTTCTATAGCACTTTCAACAATATCTACTCCTACTATATCTTTACCAGTTCCCTTGGCTAGAAGCTGTGAGATTGTTCCTGTACCACAGAACATGTCCATGATGATTCCTTCTCCAGTGTTTTCACCTGCATACTCTATTACCTTATTGTAAAGTCTTTCAGCACACTTAGGATTGGTTTGGAAGAAACTCTGAATACTGATTTCGAACTCCAGTCCGTTAATCATTTCTACCAATTTATAATCACCATAAAGGATATTCGTGTTTCCACCATATGGTTCTACTCTATCACCAGTGTGATTGTTAATGGTATGAATCAATCCACCTAATCGATCACCTAAAGTATCTTTAAATAGATTTACTAATCCTTTTATATCTAATTTTTCTATATCTACATCAGTAGTTACTAGGTTGATAAGTAGTTTGTTAGAGTGGAAACTCTTTCTTACTTGTAAAAACCTAAAAAATCCATGCTGCTTAGGTGGATGCCAAGCAGGTAATCCAGTAGCCATTAACCATTCTCGAATAGTCTTCATGTTATCTTCGAACTGCTTGTCGAAAATCCCACAGTCTTTATCCAAGTTTTCTACTATCCACCAGGTACCTCTTTTCTTAAATCCAAGAGCGAAATCATCTACCTCTTCTTTAGTTTCCCTATCATAACGAATTACAGAAAAACTGTATTCCATTTTATTTCTGTAATGCCATGCACTCGGTGAAGCTATAAACTCATCGAATAACGATTCTACGTTTTCTACCTTTCCTATTTTCTTAAATAAATCAAACGTTGTAGCTTTTTTATACTCTATTTGATGTTCTACAGGAAGGGTGATATACGGTGCTCCAGAAATAGGTTGATAATCCACAGGAACTTCATTTTCAGATGGAGTTACCACTTCTACAAGTTTACACTCTGCATGAGAATTTCTGCATTTGTCTACTCGTGCTTTCACAGTTTGACCTGGAATAGTATTCATCACGAACACTACAAATGGACCTTTTTCGGTTTCTACTCTACCGATTCCTTTACCACCAAAAGCCATATCAGTTATCTCCAGCTCTAGGATTTGTCCTTTCTTAAATACTCGGTTATTTCTTGCCAATTTGTTTTGAAAAATAGGATTTCTTTACCTTCCCTTAGTAGGAATTATAGCGTTGCAAAACTAAAGCTTTTAGCCGCTCCATGAAGCTCACAGAGCAAGTTCTATTCTAGAGAGTCTTTTATTGAAAACTCAGTTAAAAAGAATGACAAACAGAACTGTTCATTGCACCGCTAAATTATACCTTTACGCGCACAATGGAAGTAATGATGAAAGATACCGCAGCACTTTTCGATGAAGTAATACAGCTCAAGTGTAGAACTATATTCACGGATAAAACCAAGGATTATGGCACCGCATGGAGAATTCTTAGAGTTTCTTCACTGACTGATCAAATATTTATAAAAGCAAATAGAATCCGAACTTTACAGCAGGTAGGAAGCAGTAAGGTGGATGAAGGAATAGAGCCAGAATTTATCGGTATTATCAATTACTGTATAATGGCTTTGATCCAAATAGAAATGGATGGAGATGATGAGCTGGAGATAGGAGCAGAAAGAGCAACTGAATTATTCGATAAATATGCAGAAGAGGCCAAGCAGCTTATGCTAAAGAAAAACCATGATTATGGTGAGGCTTGGAAGGATATGCGAGTGAGTTCATTGACTGATTTAATTCTTATGAAGTTACTCAGAGTAAAACAGATAGAGGACAATCAAGGAAATACTCTTATATCTGAAGGAATAGATGCTAATTACTATGATATGTTGAATTATGCAGTTTTCTCTATGATTCACTTGTCGGCAGAATAGAGTTAAAGACCTGTTAAAAGAAAAACCGAAGGAGGATTCTACACGTAAATTTGATTTCAAACACGAACCAATGAAGACCACATTATTAAAATTAGCAGTTTATATTTCTAGATGGATAGTAGGATCACTTTTTATTATTAGCGGCCTAATTAAGATGAATGACTCTTTTGGCTTTAGCTATAAGTTACAGGAGTATTTTAGTGTGAAGGCTTTAGGTTTTCCTGATTTGATTCCATATTCTCTTGGAATAGCGGTATTCATTTGTATTGCAGAGGTGCTATTAGGAGTGGCTATTTTGGTGTGGGCCAAACAGAAACTCTCATCTGCTTTAATATTTGTAATGATTGTGTTTTTTACTTGGTTGACGTTTTATACACATACTTGTGATCCTTTCGAAATGGTACCTATGGAAATAGGGGGTGAGGTTATAGAGACTACTCGAGATTGTGTGACTGAATGTGGATGTTTTGGTAACGCTATTCCCTTAACACCATATCAGAGTTTCCAGAAAGATTTATTCCTATTAATCTGGACTGTGATTTTGGTGATATATGCTTTTATCTTTGAGAAGAAAGAGCATTTTGATTTAACGATTAAAAAGAACAAGAGAGGATATTTAATTCTACTCGCATTCTCATTGCTCAGTGTAGCATCTGTCTCTTATACACATCTCCGAGCCCACGAGACCTCTCTACATC
>CAJXOV010000410.1 GCA_913057815.1 uncultured Flavobacteriales bacterium | reverse complement strand
GCTTTAATGAATCTCTAATTATATCATTGAAATTAATCTCAGAATAATTTTCTATTTGCAACGCTATCTCTTCCTGCTTTTGATTTAAAATCCTAACCTTTTTATCTAGATTATTGACTAATGTACTTATGAGTTGAATATCTATTTGCTCCGATGATTTGTCTTCGTATATCTTTAAAAGTCCTTTCAGAGTAGCTATTGGTGATCTTAAGTCATGGCCGAGTTTGTATATGGTTTCATTGATAGCATCATTTTCTAAAGTGAGCTCATTTACCACTTCTCTCATACCATTTGTATGATCTATTAAATCTGAAAGTTCATACCCTATGCTGATTACCCCTTTAGGAATTCCATCAGAATTAAAATTTGGCCTAAATTCCCAATGATTTGTAACAAAACCGTCTTTTAGCGGTTTTTTTAATAAAACTGAATGTCGCTTTTTGGGTTTTTCAAAACACTGATTAACAACCTCCGCACATTTAGCTCTATCTTCTTTAGCTACTGAAAGCATAGCCTTTGTTCCGATAGCATATAAATCTCCTATAAAATGACTTTTAAATTTATCATTCATATAAGTATAATTGCCTTCCATATCTATTTCTATAAAATAGAAAAGCCCATTATCTAATTCCAAAGTATTATTTTCCATAAGGTCGGCATGAATATATAACTTTATGACATTGAACGACTCGTCTGAAACTAAAGTTTTAAATCTTGTAATATTGAAGGGCAGAATTTTGTCAATCTAACAATAATCAGCATTAAATTTATCGGTACTTATACGATAGCTCAGCTTAAACCTAGGAGGATTAACTCAATTCTATTCAGATAGATATAATCTTTTAACAACTTGAGATTCTACGCCATTAACAACGACTATTACAGTTTGACCTTTTGGGATTAGCATACTACCAACCTCATTTTTCGACTGAGAATTCAACAACTTGCCTTCTATACCATACAAGTTAATAGTTAACCAATCTCCAGTTACATCTAATTTTCCATCTCGTATTTCCAAGCTAAAATAATCTTCTTCAATATTTTCCACTGAACTTGTACTAGTCCATACTAAGTCTACCCACTCAGGATGATCTATATATGGATTTCTGTTCTCTTGAATATCATGAACTTCATTATTTCTATCAATCTCTTTTTGACTAACTGGATCATTCCAGTGCCATTCTAACAACATATTAGCATGCCATTCGGCCAAATTGTTACCAGTAAAAGCATTCGAATTCCAGCTATTTACGTTGTCCATGTATCTCGTTACTACGTAAAAATACGTTCTAGCAAAATCACCTTTAAATTCATCTATTGGCTCAAAAACTATCCCTGTATATCCTGGATAAGTATTCGCTCCTCTTTTACATCCATTGGTTGTGGTCACTGAAGGGTTATCCACTTCTCCAAAAGGGTAAGCACTTCTGATTCCATTCGTCCAGCCATCAGTTGGATACAAATGAAATAGGTCAGTATAAGTAGGGTTAGCATCATTATACCAGCTGGCAGGAACAGAATGTTCTCTGTTATAACAACTACCTTCTCCTGAATAATTCCCACATTGATCCGAACCGAACGTGTATTCATAAGCTGGCTGTTCTCCCTCTTCAGGTGTAGAGTACATATCCCACACTTTTCCGTTAGCTTTTCTATCTGTAGATTGCATATGAGTCCAAAGACTTCCATAACTCTGAGAGTCATGACCATCTATAATTTCTTCTAAAGCATTCCTTAATTCCTCCCCTTCTAGTCCCTGAGCATCATCATAATAACCCGCAGGTATTTGAGCGTTGCAATACACAGAAACTAAAACAGCTAATAAAACTCCTACACTTTTCATGATACAAAGATATTTAAATAGAATTCAATAATTAGATTATTCGATTCTCATCTTAGCTACTTTTCCACGTCTACCAGCCAACCAAATAAGCTTATCTCCTGCATCGCAGGTAAAGTATCCGTCCTTAGAAATAGAAGTCCATGTCTTAAAATCAGTTGAAGAATCTATACCAGTTCTTCCGCATGCAAGAGCTAAACCAGATTTGGTTATGGTAACACAGGATCTATATCCTTTCGGACCATTGCTATCTACCAAACTCCAGCTTTCTCCCCCATCTATTGTATAAGCACAGTTATGCTCTACTCTCGTAGAATCTACGTAATCTCCTCCTACTGCTACTCCATTACGTTCATCTTTCATGGCTATAGAAAATATCCCTTGCCCTGTTCCTCCGATTATCGGAGTTAGATGGACTTTCCAAGTTTTTCCGTTATCCTCAGATTTAATAATTCTGCTTATTTCTCCACCTCCAGTAGCCATCCAAATTTTATCACCTTTATAAACTATTCCTGTTCCACTAGCTGCAAATCCGGCTTCATCTTCCCATGCTGCAGGAATCTTCTCAGCGGGAATTCTATCCCAATTCTCGCCTCCATTTTTGGTAATTAACACATCCATACTCCCATCGATAGGATCTCCATAAATGACTCCGTTTAATTCGTCTGAAAAATCCATTCCATCAAAAAACACTTTAGGGTTGGTATCTTCAAACTGAAGAGCCCATGTTTTCCCTCCGTTTTTTGTATAAAATACTTGAACACCATTCCCTGAACTCATTACCCAAGCACGTTTAGAGTCTAAGGCATGAATATCTCTAAAATCCAAACTATCACATTTAGGAACTGTGATATTGTTCCATTTCTTTCCTCCGTTTTCCGTTAATAGCACCGTCCCTCCTGTTCCACTTAGCCAAACTACATTATCTGAAATTGCTTGTATTCCTCTAAAGTGAGCATTCGAAGGAACCTCCACTGGCACTATTCCTTCATTTACTACTGGAGCCAAGTGAGTAGAAGTCGAACATCCAATTGCTATAATAAAACCACTTAAAAATAAAATGTATCTCAATTTTTTCATTGTCTGAAAATAGCCATTTCGAAAGCAAAGTGAGAATATCTATTGTCAATTGTTCAAATTGATTTAATAACGACTGATATTCCATACTTTGTTCAAATTTCAAGAGATAGTATAAGAACTTAAATCCTTGAACTTCTAGACAATTTCCGGCTCCAATAAAAATTGATTTTTTATTTGATAAATTAATAG
>CAJXOV010000409.1 GCA_913057815.1 uncultured Flavobacteriales bacterium | reverse complement strand
ATGTAGAGAGGTCTCGTGGGCTCGGAGATGTGTATAAGAGACAGATCCAGTACCAATTCTCGAAGAACCAATCTAGAATGTTATACGTAACTGTTTCACTTTCTTTAATGTCTCTGATTTCTTCTGAATGAGGGTTTTTCAAGGTGCTAAATACCGATAGAAGTTTAGCTTCTGAAGAATAAGACCTCCCATTAACTTCAAATTTTATTGGGTTAATGGGAAAGAATCCAGTTTTTTCAGACCGAAGTCGTATCGTTTTTGAAATCAATTTTTTTTCATCAAGGTTCGAAGATTTAATGTCTATTATTTCTAATCCAGAACTTAAAGAATCCGAAGGAATAAACCAGTTTATAGAATTTGATTCATCTGATTCATGCTTGATGTTTATAATGTAAGAAACAGGTTGACCGATTAGAACACTATCATTAGAAAGTGAGGTAGTTATTTCTACTTGAGCTAATGAGTTCAAGTGAAGTATTACCGAACATATATAGATTAAAAAATACTTCATTTAACTCTTTCAAATAATGCAGTGAGTGGTTTGATGTAAGATTTATCCGTATAAATGACCGTAGAATTCACACCCGATTTTTTGAGCATTTTATTGAAGTCTTGCTGCCTTTTTAAGAATAAGTCATTGTATTTTTTTCTTATTCTTTTTGAACTTGTATTTATCCATTTCGTCACCCCGTTTTCAGGATTGATGATTTGCACCAAGCCTATGTCAGTTAAACTAACTTCCCTTTTATCCAAAACTTGAATGGCGGTTAGGCTGTGTTTTAGATTAGTGCGTTTCAGAGACTCTCTAAAATCCTCAGATTTGAAATCAGATATTAAGAACATAATGCTTCTCTTCTTAAGCATTCTACCAGCATAAGCCAATGCATTGTTTATGTCTGTATTTGTAGAAACTGGATTAAGCTGAACTAGTTCTCTAATTATTTTAAGAACATGCGATTTACCTTTCGAAGGAGGGATATACTTTTCGATTTTATCAGAAAAAAATAAAACACCCACTTTGTCTTTATTTTGTATAGCACTCATAGCTAGTACAGCTGAAACTTCAGTTATTAGATTCTGCTTCGATTGTTTACCACTTCCTATGATATTACTTTGACTTACATCCACCAGTATTAGGGCATTCAGCTCCCTTTCTTCTTCAAAAACTTTAGTGTGGGTAACGCCCATTTTGGCAGTAACATTCCAGTTAATCGATCTTATATCATCACCCGCATAATATTCTCTATTCTCCCTAAAGGACATTCCTCGGCCTTTAAACTTAGAGTGATAATTCCCACTAAACATCTGCATAGAAATTTGCTTAGTCTTAATCTCTATGGTTCTTACTTTTTTTAAGAGTTCCTTGGTATCCATCTTTCTCTGAGGTTAAGGAATCTCTACTTTATTCAGAATCTCTGTAATAATTTGTTCTTGATCAATATCTTCAGCTTCGGCTTCGTAGGTTATACCTATTCTATGTCTTAAAACGTCATAGCAGATTTCTCTAACATCTTCTGGGATAACATATCCTCTTTGTTGGAGAAATGCGTATGCTTTGGACGCCTTAGCCAGAGCTATGCTAGCTCTTGGAGACCCACCAAATCTGATCAAAGGTTGAAGATGAGGTAAATTATACTTTTCTGGATTTCGCGTTGCAAAAATGATGTCTAGGATGTACTGCTCTATTTTATCATCCATGTAAATGGATCTGATCAATTTTCTAGCTTCTAATATTTCTTCCGTGCTGACTACTTTTTTAGGACTTGGAAATTTCTCCTTGTTCAGATTCAGCCTGATAATTTGTCTTTCTTCTTCTAAAGTTGGATAGTCTAGAACTAGCTTAAGCATAAATCTGTCGCTTTGAGCTTCGGGAAGAGTGTAAGTTCCTTCCTGTTCAACAGGGTTTTGTGTAGCTAGAACTAGAAACGGTTTCGGAAGTTTGTAAGTTTCATTACCTAATGTAACTTGTTTTTCCTGCATGGCCTCTAAAAGAGCAGACTGAACTTTGGCAGGAGCTCTGTTAATTTCATCAGCCAAAATGAAATTGGCAAAAATCGGTCCTTTTTTAACTGAGAAATCTCCTGTTTTTTGGCTGTAGATAAGTGTACCTGTTACATCAGCGGGTAATAAGTCAGGAGTAAATTGGATTCTACTAAACTCTCCATCCATTGTTTTCGAAAGCGAATTAATGGCTAATGTTTTGGCCAACCCTGGAACTCCCTCCAGTAAAATGTGTCCATCACTTAATAGTCCGATTAGCAATTTATCTACCATGTTTTTTTGGCCAATTATTGCTCTTCCTATTTCTTCCTTCATTAAACGCACAAACATGCTTTTCTTAGCTATGATTTCGTTTAATTTCTGGATGTCTACACCTTCACTGATAGGTTCTTTTTCTGAGTAGCTCTCTTCCATGTCCTCTTTCTATTTACTCTTATTTGGTTCTAAAGTAAAATTAATATCACCATGTGGTTTAACAGTCCTAATTCTATTTAATGGCTGTTAAATGATGTTAAGCAAATTTAGTGAAGAGTGGAAAAAGTATCATGGTAAGTGAATAACTTGAATGCCACTGAGCTTTCCTGTTGGAAAAGCTTGGCTACATTGCTACGCAGAATATATAACAATGGAATTAAAAGAAATTATTGGATGTGTAGAGAAATTCCACGACTCATTTAAGATCGGAAATAACTACCAACCTACGGTTGATTTGACTGATGCTGAAAAAGAACTTCGATTTAACCTGATGAAGGAAGAAAACGAAGAGTATTTGGAGGCCGCTAAAAATAACGATCTAGTGGAAGTAGCAGATGCTTTGGGCGACCAGCTATATATTCTTTGCGGAACTATGCTCCGTCATGGCATGCAGGATAAAATAGAAGAGGTGTTTAGAGAGATTCAGCGTAGCAATATGTCTAAGCTTGACGCTGATGGAAATCCGATATACAGAGAAGATGGGAAAGTGATGAAAAGTGAAATGTATTTTAGACCTAACATAAAATCGATATTAGAAACTCAAGAGGTTGAGCAATAATCGCAAGTCGGGAAGACGTTTTCTTCAAAGCTTACCAGCGAAAGCCGCTGGTGAGTTTTTTTTTGCTTAAAAAAAAGCTATGAAA
>CAJXOV010000408.1 GCA_913057815.1 uncultured Flavobacteriales bacterium | reverse complement strand
GCGTTTTCTATTTCTGAGTTTATAATAAGAGAGTTAATAGAGTTTATAGAATTAAATAGAAAATGTGGGTTGATTTGATTATTAAGTGCTTTATTTTCAAGAGCCATTAACCTTTCATTTAGAATTCTATTGGCATTTAGGACAGATAAATTTTTACGGTATAGAAGTTCGCTTTCAGTTTCTGTTACAGCTAAAGACCGATAGTACTTTTCCAAATAGAGGTATGCTATCACCAAAGACATTAAACTAACGGCAGTTATCATAAAAAGGAAAAAAATTGAATCCCAGATCTGATACTGAATGAAAAATAACAATGAGAAAGAAAAAACTAATATTATGAAGATTAAAATACTCCAGATCACTTTTTTATATGAACTTAAGAAGGCCCATTTTTCGATGATATAAAAGGAAAGGTTCAATAAATAAAACAAATAAATAATAGGAGATAAGAGAGTAACGGTTGAGCCAAACTCTAGGAGAATCAATATGAGTCCTATAATTAAAAATCCTAAGCAGAGGAAACTGGCCTTTCTGCTTAGGTAGAATCTGGATTCAAGATTGTGGTTTTTTTTAGATAGAATAAGCCCATAGAATGGATAAATCAATCCAGAAAGAATGATAAAAAATACAGGTAGTAGTTCTTGTAAAACTAAAACTATAAAAAACGAATGAATAAGTAGACCAGAAAGAAACACCGGGCTTCTCATTTTTAATAGAATTCCAGAAAGACAATTGTATAAAATTCCTGTAATCATAAATCCATAAAATACCAATAGTGCTTTTTCCATTAGTTCGGATTAGAATTTTGGAATGTGATTAACTTTAAAGAAAAAGATGTATCAGTGACCGAAACGATTTCACCAAAATCAATTTGGTTATCCAGTAATCGAGATTGAATATACTCAAGGCCTAGTTTGGTTTTGTCAAGTGTTTTTCCTTCACATTTTAGCTGAATATCAATAAGTAGATTGTTACTTTTTTTAAGAATAACTAAAACTTCAGCTTCATCTTTTTCATCAAATACCTCTTTGAAAACGGCTTTTATGCTTGGTAGAATTATATGACTTCTTACAAATATTTCGTCACCTATATTTTCATTGTAGTCCGTAATTAATTTAATGGATTTGTTACTTTCGATTGTATTACACAAATTGATAAAGTCTTTTAAAGCGCTGAGTTCTTCTTTAAGTGTTCCTTTTAATTGGTTTTGAAAATAAACCTGATTTCTCAAGTGTTTGGCTAGCTTAGTAAGAATTAGACTGCTTTTGTCTTTGTCAATTTTCAAACTACTTTCAATTCTTTTCCCCACTTTAGTTAAAAACTCAATGTCTAAAGAGGCTAACTCTGAATAGAATAAGGCAGAGGATACTTTGTTTTCTAAAGTCGTGTTATTCGCTATTTCAGTTAGATTTTTTTTCTTCAATCTGGCCCTTTCTATTCTTTTTACTTTCTGTAATGAAACATGTCTTAAAACGCTAGGAACTACTAAAAGTCCAAGAAGCAATAGATGAAATAGGCTCATTATAAACAAAGACACAGAAAGTTTTAAGTCAACTTGTAGGAAGTTTACTAATGAAAATGTACTGAACAGTATAAGTTCATAAAATAAACTGATTTTTAAAAGGTTGGCCTCTTGAAAGTTGCTGAGAAATGGATTCTTATTATTGAGTTCAGCTCCTGTCAAGAGAATGTAAATTGGGAAATAGGTGAGGCTCAGGTAATCGTAAAAAAATGATTTATTTAGTAATAATGTAAGAAGACCAATTAAAAAACAAGTGATCACTATAAGTTTACTTGTCTTGCTAATGGATTTACCTCCGGATACTTGTGAATAGAACGTTTTTTTTCGATATAGAATAATACCTAAAATTCCAATGGAGGAAATTAGAGTCAATAATAAATCTTCATGTATCCCAGAACAAGAAATAACAAGTAAGAATAAATTAAAGAGAACGCTTACAGCATAGACCTTATAAATATTCAACTTCTCATGACCCAAATGGAATGAGAAATATATTATTGAATTACAGCAGTATAGTCCAACAATGGAATAAATAAAATTTTCAGGATTCACTTCACAAATCTAGTAAAGATGAAGTCTAATTAAGCTCTTGTCTTAATTGTTGTTTAAGTTTCCTCATATAATCTTCCTGCATCCAATCAAGATAGTTCTTTGTAGATTTAGCTATGCAATAAGAAAAACGCTTAACTCTATACTGCACTTCTTTTTCTAGTAAATCTGATAATTCTAATGCATCAAAAACATCCTCAGCATTTTCTAAGATGATTTTTTTATGCTGCGCTATACTTCTGTTTATGGCTTCAATAGGACGCTCACCTAAGTCCATAGACTTTTTGTATTCATTTTTAATCTCAAATTTTTCGAAAGTACTTTTAGGAAACTTCTTTTTGATATCATCAGAAAGCTCGTATACGAATTGCTTTTCAATTTCTTCATCAGAATAAAGACCCTCTAAATAAGTATTAGGCGTTTTGAAAATTTGTTGCCAATCTACATGGCTTTCCCAAAGACCGAACCTTCGAGCGTTATTACCTAAGTCAATAATGGTGAAATTTTTCTTATCCTTTAACACACGAGATCCTCTTCCAATCATTTGATGAAACAGAGTAAGAGATTTAGTAGCTCTATTTAAAATCACTGTTTCTACTGTAGGCTCATCAAATCCAGTAGTTAAAATACTAACTGAAGAGAGAATAGCATCAGGTTTAGTTTTGAACCAATGCAGAATATCAGCTCTATCTTTTTCGCTGTGCGTATTGTCTAAGTGTCTGATTTCATACCCTTCTTCTCTAAACATCTCATAAACAGCCTTAGAAGTGTTTATTCCATTGTTAAAAATTAGGGTTTTTCTTCCTTTGGATTTCTCTTCGTATGCATAGAGTAATTTCTCTTGCATGAGAAAATTACTATAAAGCTTCTCAGAGGAACTAACTGTGTAATCACCATTGATTCCAACTTTAAGAGATCTCAAGTTGACATCATAGTTGTAAGTTGATCCTTTAGCTAAATATCCTTGTCCTATAAGAGATGTGATAGATTCTCCAACTATCAATTCATTGTAATTGTCCTTTAACGGCAGTTTTACATTTGAACTAAGCGGGGTAGCAG
>CAJXOV010000407.1 GCA_913057815.1 uncultured Flavobacteriales bacterium | reverse complement strand
AGATGTAGAGAGGTCTCGTGGGCTCGGAGATGTGTATAAGAGACAGGAAGAAGCTGTTCAACGGATAGTCTATGTATTATCCGACCTTCAAAAGAGTGTAACTGATATTGAGAGTATTCAGCACGACAGTTTATTCTCACTGCAATTTCTTCCTACACCCTCGGCATTCTCTGAGAATTTATTTATAGACAGTGTTTGGTTTAGCTCGCCTAGCAGAAATTTAAAATCGTTAGAGAATTTGCATGTGAGAATTAAAAACACATTGCAACGCAGAAAAGAAAACATTCCTTTAAGACTATACATTAACGGAACACAAAAATCTGTACTTAGCATCAATGCTGACCCTGGAGTAGAAACAGACACAGTGCTCACCTTCACTAATTCTAGCCCCGGATTCAAACAGGCTAAAGTTCAGATTGAGGATTACCCTGTAACCTTTGACGATGAATTTTTCTTCGGGTATGAGGTAGCCGAAAAAACCAACGTACTGGAAATTACAAGTGGAATCAAGAAGGTTTTCAGCAATTTATTTAAAAACACTAAAGAATATAATTTCTCAAAATTCAATGCTAATCAGGTAGATTACAATAGATTTCCAGAGTTCGATTTAGTCATTGTTAATCAACTTTCTTTCTTATCTGGTGGCTTGAAACAGGAATTGGACAAGTTCTCTAAAGCAGGAGGAACTGTTGTAATAATTCCAGCCATTAATGCCGAACTAAGTAGCTATAACTCCTTTTTCTCTTTAAGAGAAGCCGATCTATTTACAGCTGTTAAAAATTTAGATACTAAGGTTTCAAAGCTAAATTTAGACCACTTTATATACAAGGATGTTTTCGATGAAGCGAGCAGAAACATGCCGTTACCTAAGGTGAGTTCTTACTTCGGGACTACCAATTCAAGTAGGAGAAATAGAGATGAATTAGCTTCTCTACAAAATGGAGTGCCGTTTATCAATCATTTTGAAAAGGAAAACTCTTCCTTGTATGTTTTCAATACAAGCTTAGAAGGTGTTCAAACTGACTTAGCTTCACATGCCCTTCTTGTTTATACATTTCACAGTATAGCTAATCATGCTAAAGCTTCTACCAAAACATTCTTTGAACTGGGAGAAGAAAATGCCTTCGCCTTAAAATCCGCCAATTCAGGAAATGCAGAATCTGTAGTTAAAATGAAAAGTTCGGAAGGTGATGAATTCATTCCTGAATTTAGAAGAAAAGATGGTCTCTTCGAAATTTTCCCAGGGTCTGATGCCAGAATTTCTGGAAATTATTCTATAAACACTGACGATACACAGATTGGCGCTATTGGAATCAACTATAATAGAAAAGAAAGTGAGATTGCCTATTTTGATGCTAGTGAATTAAAACAAGAACTAATTAAACAGGGTTTAACTTCTAGCAGTGTAATTACCTCTCAAATGAATACTATAGGAGCTTCTATTCAAGAAGCGAATGAAGGAAAAACACTGTGGAAGACATTTATAATGCTAGCATTACTCTTTTTAGGAATAGAAATAATTCTGATTAAATTTTGGAAGTAAGATGAACATTCTTATAAAAAAAGCGAAGATCTTTCAGCGTGGCAATAGGCACCATTTAAAGACAAGAGACATTCATGTTAAGAATGGTAAAATTCTAAAAATAGCTGCTTCTATAAAGGTCGATTCTGCCAAAACTATTTCATCTGAGAATTTATGTGTGAGTGCTGGATGGTTAGACATGAGGGTTAACTTCAGAGAGCCTGGTCATGAGTATAAAGAAGGTTTGGCCAATGGATTGAAAACTGCAGCTAAAGGTGGCTTCACAGGAGTAGTTACTATGCCCACTACATATCCAGTAGTAGATAATAATACAGCTGTTCAGTTTTTAAAAAACAATTCAGCTTCTTCTGTTACAGAAATATTTCCTGCTGGATCTGTTAGTAAAGGTTTTGAAGGAAAACAGCTCAGCGAATTTCATGACATGACTGAGAGCGGAGCTGTGGCTTTTACAGAAGACACTAAACTCCTGAACAACTCCAACTTACTTTCTAAAGCTTTAGAATACAGTAAGACAATTGGAACATTGGTGTATTCATTCCCTTATGATCCTAATTTAGCTAGTAATGGTCAAATGCATGAAGGAAAGACTTCTACCCTTCTAGGAATGAAAGGAATTCCAAGCGTATCTGAAGAGATTCAGCTTTCGAGAGATATACAATTACTGAAACACTTTGGAGGAAAACTCCACGTAGTGGCCATTTCCACAGAGGAATCGGTAAATATGATAAAATCGGCTAAAAAGGAAGGATTAGCAATTACGTGTTCCGTTCACGCGCATCAACTCAGCTTTACTGATAAAGATGTTTCTACTTTTGATTCTAGATTCAAAGTATTGCCTCCTTTCCGTTCGGATAAGGATAGAAAAGCACTTATAAAAGGATTAAAAGACGGAACTATAGATGCTATCTGCTCAGGGCATGAACCTGAGGATATAGAGGAAAAGAAAAGAGAATTTACCGTAGCCGCATTTGGAATTAGCTCACTAGAAACTGCTTTTAGTGCAGCACATACTGAACTTGGGAAGAATTATCCTCTTGAGGATTTAATAGACAAATTTACTACTGCACCTCGAGAGATTCTAGGATTACCCAAAGCTATTATTAAAGAAGGCCAAGTAGCTAATTTCACACTCTTCGACCCGTCTAAAAAATGGACCTTTCAGAGAGAGGAGATGATTTCTAAATCGAAAAACACTCCTTTTAATAATTCTAAGTTTACCGGGAAGGTAGTTGGAGTTGTGAATAGAGGGAAGAGCTCAATTGAAAATTGAAGTTCAGTTAGTAAATCATATCTCCTTCGAAACATCAAGATCACCCCTTAAAGAATCTAATCCCCAATTGCTACTAATTTAGCTTCAAACTGATCAAGAGTAATTTGACTAGAATTATTTGGTTCAAAACAAATTCCACCCAGTTTATTTTGAATAAATTCAAACTTAAAATCATCATTTGATAAGAAGTACTGAATGGATGATGCCTTGTAATCATATATGGTCATCAAAGATTCGCCATTTTCCAACTCGAAAAAATCCATTTCATTAATCGCTCCCCAATTGTCGAATTCAATTTTTTTCTTTTTATGAGCACTAGTCT
>CAJXOV010000406.1 GCA_913057815.1 uncultured Flavobacteriales bacterium | reverse complement strand
GAGATGTAGAGAGGTCTCGTGGGCTCGGAGATGTGTATAAGAGACAGAGTTTGAATTTATAAGAATCACTGCTTGTTGAAGAGTTACTAAATAATGTGTTAAAATCAAGATTTTCACACTCTAAATCAGAGTTTATCTTGAGCTTTTCATCTGGAATTAAGAGATAAGCTAAAACATTATCAAATGTTCCCGAAAATAGAAAATCACTATCGTCCACCTTGGCTTTTAGTTGCTCTACAGTTCCGTTTCCACCAGATAAACTTAAAGAGCCAGTTATTTCTGAAATAACATGAGGGTTTCTAACTAGTTTTAATTCTCCGTTGGTTACAGAGCAGTTTCCTGAAACAGTAGCGTTGTTAATATTTTTGGCATTTGGATTCCATGCTTTCCCGAAATTTCCTTTGTAATCTACTGCTAGGTTGGCAGACCCATTCATGTAGTCAATTTCTGTAAGGTTAAAAAACTGAGCAAATTCATCCAATTGTATTTCACCAGAAACAGATGCATTTATAAATGGGTTACTCAACCGGCTTATTTTACCAGAGGCTTTAAAGTTTCCTTGGCCTAATTGACAATTTAACTGGTTAAAACTGAGTAAATCTTCTTTACCAGGGCTTAAAATATATGTTCCGTTTGTGTAAATGTTAGATAGCTCCACTCCAGAACCTAAATTTCTTATTTCAGCACCATCTAGCTTAAAAGAGGCCTCGATAGAAGGTCCTCTTTTCGAAGATACATTTCCAGTTACAGCTATCGTACTTTGGAATTCACCTGTTGAATTAAACACATCCAGTTTCGTTTGAATAAACGAAGGTAAATTTTTGACTACCGAGGATAAGTCAGCTTTTTGAGTGGTAGCCACTAAGTTTAAATGGGTATCTTTTTCATTAAGATCAATAGTCCCGTCTATGATCAATGGCAGCTCGTTAACAGATAAATGACAGTTTTCTAGGGTGTATAAATCGGTGTCCAGTTGAATATTCAGTTTGGCTGTCCCAGAAAGAGTTTTATTTGATAGGTAGCTTTTATTGTCTACATCCAAACGTTTCACATAAGTATCTAATTCTCCTTCGAGGCTTAAAGTGTTAGATCCTATAAGCCCTGTTATTTCACTTTGCGTTGCAAAAATATTTAGATTCACTTTAGTGTGCTTGTCCTCCAGTGTAACCAACGAATTTTTTAAAATGATTGAGTTTAGATTAATACTAAACTCTTCAGACTCACCTTCTACCTCTTTCCAAAAGTGATAATTGTCCTCACCGTTGGCTTTTTTCTTCAAATGGATAGCAGAGTTTTCAATAGAAATCTCTTTCACCTCATATTTTCCTGAGATAAAATCGGATAATTTGAAGTTTAAGAAAACCTCATCAGCGTAGATTAGAGTATCGTTTTCTTCAAAGGTTTCGGGGATTAACACATTTGAAAACCGAAGAGAAGCCAAAGGGAACTGCCGCCATAAAGTGAGGTCGACTTCTTTTACTTTGATTTCTGTTTTTAATTGTTTAGATAATTCAGCTACCGCATAATCTTTTATGTCATCTTGAAAAAAAGTTACTATAGCTGCCCCTGCTAATGACCCTAATAGGATCACAATCAAGAAAACAACACAGATTTTTTTAATAGCCTTCATAAATTAAACAATACACAAATCAAACCAAGAAAGGTAGATTTAAATTGTGCAGTTTATCTTGTTTCTAAAGGCGCCAGCTAACAAGTCCTTGTTAGTTCATTGAATCCTCAATTTCATCAACAGAAAGAGGTATGGATCCCATTAGGTCTGTAATACCATTGTCATGAATTACGAAATCATTTTCGAGTCTGATTCCCAATCCTTCTTCTCTGATGTAAATTCCAGGTTCAATTGTAAATACATTATTAGCCTGAACAGGTTTGTGGTAATGACCATAATCATGTACATCTAACCCAATATGATGGCTGGTTCCATGCATGAAATACTTTTTGTATGCAGGCATGGCTGGGTTTTGTTTGTCAATATCATGTTGGTCTATAAGTCCTAGTTTTTTAAGCTCTGCTTGCATCATTAAGCCGACTTCTTTTTGGTATTCGTCTATTAAAATCCCAGGTCTTAATATGCCTTTAGCCCCATTCATTACTGAAAGCACAGAGTTATAAACGTCTTTTTGTCTTGACGTAAACTTACCATTCACAGGAACACTTCTAGTTAAATCAGATGCATAATTGCCATATTCTGCTCCTACATCCATGAGTATTACATCACCATCTTTGCATTCTTGATCATTTTCAATGTAGTGTAAAACGCATGCGCTAGCTCCACTAGCCACTATTGGAGTATAGGCAAATCCTCTAGAGCCATTCCTTAAAAACTCATGGCTTAACTCAGCTTCTATTTCATATTCTAGAACTCCGGGTTTTATGAATTTTAAAATTCTTTCAACTCCGCTTTTCGTGATATCACAAGCTTTTTGCATTTGCACAATTTCTTCAGGCTCCTTTACGCTTCTTAAGTCATGCATTATAGGAGCTAACCTTTTATGAGGGTGTCCTGGATAATCATTTCGTAAGTTTTTGATGAATCGAGCATCTCTAGTTTCTACTTCTACATGAGCGCGTAGGTGCTCATTTGTATTTACATAAACACTATTACTTTGTGTCATTAGTTGGTTAAACACATTATCGAATTGGCTTAGCCACATTACAGTTTTCACACCTGAAACTTCATAAGCTTGTTTCTTATTTAGTTTGGCGCCTTCCCAAATAGCTATTTCATCATTGGTTTCCTTCACGAAAAGAATTTCCTTCCAGGAATCTCGTGAAGCGTGCGGACAGATTAAAAGAATAGTTTCTTCCTGATCTACACCACTCATATAAAACAAATCAGTGTTTTGAACCAAAGGCAAGTGCCCATCTGCATTCGTAGGAAGAATGTCATTAGAATTGAAGACGGCTAATCCATCTTTATCTAAACAGGAAGCTAGTTTAGCTCTGTTTTTGATATAAAGCTCTTTTGGAAGTTGAGTGTATTTCATGGGGAAGTGATTTGCATATTGCTACGCAAAGAAACAAATACCTCTGAAATTAGCACCATAAAAAACCAATGGAACTATTCCTGAAATCACAACTTCTAATAAAAGCTACTCGACTTTCATGCCATTGGTAAA
>CAJXOV010000405.1 GCA_913057815.1 uncultured Flavobacteriales bacterium | reverse complement strand
GTCTCGTGGGCTCGGAGATGTGTATAAGAGACAGGTAGTATTAGGTGTCCAGGTCTCATCATAGTTTTCTAACCAGCCATAAGGGCCGTAATCTATTGTTAATCCATGGATAGACATGTTATCTGTATTCATGACTCCATGAACAAACCCAACACGCTGCCAGTGAATTATCATTTCTCTGGTTTTATCAGCTACTGCTTTTAATAGAGAAACTGCCTGCGCTTTAATATCACCTCCTAATTCTGGAAAATGATGTTTAACGGTATATTTCACCAGCTTCTCCAAATTCACTTTATCTTCTCTAGCAGCTAGGATTTGAAAGTTCCCAAACCGAATAAAGCTAGGCGACACTCTACATACAATGGCCCCTTTTTCATCCAATGGATTCCCATCATACATAGGATCTCTTCTTACTTTGTTTCCACTCAAAGCTATACTCAATGCCCTAGTAGTAGGAACTCCTAAACGAAACATCGATTCACTGCACAGGTATTCTCTGATACTGCTTCTTAAAACTGCATATCCGTCTGCTCTTCTGCTGTATGGGGTTGGTCCGGCTCCTTTAATTTGCAACGCATATCCTCTTCCTTCATTTTCTACTTCACCTATGTTTATAGCTCTTCCATCTCCCAGCTGTCCTGCCCACTGCCCGAACTGGTGTCCACCATAACACATGGCAAACGTATTTCCCTCTGTGTCCGAATCAGCTCCTAACGTTAACGCTAACAGCTCCCTTTGGCTTAACTTCTCCAAACCCATTTCTGCCTGAAGCAGCGGATTAGAATGAATCAAACTTCCATTTGGAAACATCTCTGGACTTACCCTAGAAAAACACGATTCCTCTACTATTCTAGACTGATTTAACTGGCTGGGATCTTCAGGTAATTCTTGAGTAAAACTGGAAATTTTTATATGTTGATTGTCTTTTATCACCTAATCTGTTTCTAATTTTAAAGATTCTGAATTCACGCAATACCTTAATCCACTTGGTTCGGGCCCATCTGGAAACACATGTCCTAAGTGAGAATCACACACATTACACATCACCTCTACTCTAATCATTCCATGTGTTGTGTCTTTATCATATTGAATGGCATTTTCTCTAATAGGATCCGTAAAACTTGGCCAGCCAGAACCTGATTCAAATTTTATAGTAGAATCAAACAACTCTTCTCCACAGCAGATGCAGCTGTATTTACCTGCGTCATGAGCGCTACATAATGCGCCCGATCCTGCTCTTTCAGTTCCTTTTTGTCGGGTTATTCTAAATTGTTCTGGTGTTAATTGCTTTGACCATTCCTCTTCTGACATTTCCACTCTTCTGCTCGGTGCAGGATTTCCGTGAGTGGCATATCTAATCACATCATTCCAGTTCATTCTGTTGTTTTTTATTATTCGAGTACAAAGTACGGATAAGACCTTCCTATATATGTTACCTAAATGTCCTTAGCTGTTGTTAATTCTTCCTTTGTATGAAAATTAGGTTCATTATACGCGTTGCAAAGCAAAAACAAGAAAAGAAATACTTAATTTTTTACACTGTAAACCAGCCAATTAAAGCAGGAATAAAAACACTTTAGCATCACACCCCCCTTTCGGATTAAAGAACTGCGTGTTAGATAGGGAACCCATAAATTTACAACCATGAAAAAAGACACAAAACAAACAATTGCAACCTTGGCTAAAAGAACAGCTTTCTTATTTTCTGTCGCATTCCTAATTTTCTCCTGCAACCCGGATGATGATGACAACTTCGACTGTGAAGATCTTCAAGCAAATTTTGGAGAAGCATGCGATTCTGCAGGAGTAATTAGTACCAACTGTGAATGTATAACGACTTTTATTATCGATTCTGGAGGTGTTACAGTTTATGATTGTACAGACCTTATGTTAAACTATGGGGATAATTGTGGAAATAACGCGTACATAGATTCTAATTGTGACTGCATTACAGTGCAAGATTCTACGATAAACGATTTTTTCGATTGTATTGATTTATTGCAGAACATAGGAGATTCTTGTTGGTTAAATATTCAAGGAGCAAACTACGCAGGAGTAATTTCCATGAACTGTGAATGCTATTCTGAAACGGCTCCTACTTTCGATTGTCCAGATTTAGCGCAAAATTTTGGAGACTCTTGCTGGGTAATAAATGCCGATTCTACTTATGTAGGTGGAATTATTGACTTAAACTGTGAGTGTAATTAGAAATAATATATAGTTAGCAGAGAGAATGAATGGCTCTAGTCATTCATTCTCTTTATTTTACCCTAATTGATACTAGATAAGAAATTTATAAAAGCTTTAAAAAAGCAAGACCGAAAGGCCCAAAACACCTTCTACCAAAAGTGCTTTGGGATTCTTATGAATGTAGCGCTCAGGTATAAAAACAATGAAGACGATGCTGCTTATCTAGCGAATGAAGGTTTTATTAAAGTTCTTTCAAATGTTGAAAAAATAGATACCTCTAAAAGTATCGTATCTTGGATAAAACGCATTATGGTAAATACTGCCATTGATGATTTTAGAAAGAATAAAAAATATGCTGGTACTCTTTCGATGACCAATCATGATTTCGAAGAAGTGTTTGGATTATCAGAGGAAGCTGATTTAGAGTTTGAATCTGCAGAATTTTTTCAGTCATTATTGAACCAGTTACCAAGAGCAACAAACAATGTATTTAACCTTTATGCAATTGACGGGTATTCGCATAAAGAGGTAGCGGAAATGTTAGAAATAAGCATAGAGACTAGTAAATGGCATGTAAAACAAGCCAGAAAAAAATTGAAAGAATTATATAACCAATCGGAAAACAAACAAGTTGGGTGAACCAAATAACATAGAAGATAAACTAAGAGATAAACTCAATTCGCGAGAGTTTATCATTAAGGATTCATGGCAATCAGACCTGGATGCTAAACTTAACACCTATAATTCTCAAAGAAAAGGTGGTTATTACGCATGGATATTAGGGGTCATGGGAATGATTCTTTTGGCTGGAGGTGTTTATTATGCAGTAGATGCTACTAGTGAAGAAATAGCAGAATATATTCCTAGACATAAAAATGCCCAATTATCTAATCCAGATAAACAAGATTTAGAAATCAATACATCTAATATCAGCTCTACCTCTATAGCTGTCT
>CAJXOV010000404.1 GCA_913057815.1 uncultured Flavobacteriales bacterium | reverse complement strand
CGTCAGATGTGTATAAGAGACAGATCCAGAGTTGACAGCGGAAGAGGTTAAAGATGTTTTGATAAACTCAGCCATGGATTTTAAGAAAACATCAGTGGATGTTCCGGGAGAAAGTACAGAAATTGTTAAGTTTAAAAAGCTAGGAAAGAATGGAGGCGTGGTAAATGCATACAACGCTCTGAAAATGGCTAAAGAAAAAATATAGTGAAATTTACAACCGAAAATATTACATCACTTTTAGAGCTTGTAAAAGCTAAAATGGGATTCGTTTCGAATACGAAGGCTAGAAACGTGATAAAGACTGGTCAAATTATGGTTAGTGGAAAGGTCGTTAAAATACCATCTACTGAGATTAAGCCTGGGACTGAAGTAGAGCTAATTAAAAAGACTAAGAATAAAAGAGTTTTAAAAGAAGAGCCTGTTTTAAAATATAAAATCCTTTTTGAAGACGAGAATCTTTTGGCTGTCGAAAAGAGAACAGGATTAATAGGTAAATCGTCTAACGGAAACCTAAGAACTCTTTTTTCGGATGTTAAATATTATTTGAAAGGAAAAGGGATAGACACTTGTTTGATGGTGAATAAAGTGGACAAGAAAGAGTCAGGTATTGTGATATTCGCTAAAGAATTAGCTATCTATAAAACCCTTTCTGATAATTGGAAAAGTTTTAACAAACGTCATTATGTAGTTATTCCAGGAGGGATGGTTGATGAAAAAGGAAACCTTGAAGATACTTTTCATGAAAATGACATTGGACTTTTACTCCCAGGTAAAGGGAAGAAGACTATGGAAGTGTCTTTGGACTATAGAGTCATGAAAACAAATGGTCAATTTAGCGTGATCAGAGTTGAAGAAAAGAGTTCATATAAGAATCAGATAAGGGCGATGTTTGCATTACTTAGTAATCCTATCTTAGGGGATGATAAGTATCGTTCGGAATATAAGTATGAGAAAGGGATGGCATCACATTTCTTCTCTGTTAAGTTTCCTTATTATGATGATGAATTGGAAATCAAAACACCTATTCCAAAACCATTTTTAAAGCTGGCTAGATAAGGATTTAGCGCTTTTTGAGAAGAGTTATTATAGCAGAGTCTTCTTGAATTATTGCATGATCCATTGCTGAATTTCCTTTGGCATCTTTAATGGAAGCATCTGCTCCATTCTTAAGTAAAAGTTCGATTAAGTCTAGTTGGCTGAATGTTACAGCATAAATAAGAGCTGTAGCTCCCATTGAATTTACAGTATTTAACTCAGCCTTGTTTTCTATCAGTAAAATGGCTGCTTCGATATATCCTTTAAAACAAACTCCCATCAGAGCGGTATTTCCAGAAGTATCTTTCATATTTAAGTCTGCCTTTTCTTCAATTAACATTTTTAAGATGTCAATGTGATTATAATATGTAGCTAAAATTAATGGAGTAGAACCTCTAAGATCTCTAGTCTTTAATAGGCTAGGTTCTTCTGATATTAACTCTTTTACTTTAGAGATATTTCCTTCTCTTATCGAACCAAAGAATAAATCTATTGTACTCATTGTTATATCTTTTTAAGAATAGACCTATTTATAGATAAAAAAATAGGGGTCAATTATTTTGTTTTAAAATTACCATTAAAAAATGATTTTCAAATGATTTCCACGCATTTCCTCTGTTGAGCAGATTTAATTTTAATCTTCTTGTTTGTAACTAGGTGGAACTGTCTGCCGTATTGAGTTATTCCTGCATATTTTAGGGAGGTCTCGTAATTTATACTATCTAATCGCACGAAAATATAAATAGACCGTAGCCTTTTTGGCTTAACGGATCGTGTAATAAAATTTAGTAGTATGAAAATTCAACAATCTGAATGGACTTCGGCCAATGGTTGGTCCGAAACAACTCCTATAGCTAACTTCAAACCAAACTTTGTGCTTGTTTTTGGCGGAATTGATGAAGTAGGTCTTCCTGAAAGATATCAAGAAATTAAAGACAAGTATCCTTCAGCTGATATTGTGATGAACTCCACAGCGGGTGAAATAATTGATGAAAGAGTTGTGGATGGTTCATTAATTTGCAACGCTATCCAGTATGAAAAAACTGAATTAGAGTTTGTTGAAATTTCCGTATCTGATCATGAGAATAGTTATGCATGTGCCAAGGAAATCTGTGATCAACTCTCGCATGAAGGTTTAAAGCATGTACTGATAGTTTCTGATGGAAGTATGGTCAATGGAGATGAATTGGTCAAAGGAATGAATTCTAATCTTGATGATGGGGTTTTGGTTACTGGTGGCTTAGCCGCAGATGCCGGAAGATTTTCGAAAACTCTAGTAGGACTTAATGCAGCTCCGTCTGAAGGTAATATTGTGGCCATAGGACATTACGGAGAAAACATCGAAATTAATCATGGATCAAAAGGTGGATGGGACGAGTTTGGCCCAGTTAGAAGCATTACCAAATCTGAAGGAAATGTATTATTCGAACTTGATGGTCAGAATGCATTAGAAGTTTATAAAAAATATTTAGGACCGAAAGCGTCAGAGCTTCCAGGAGCCGCGCTTTTATTCCCGTTGTGCATTTACTTTGAGGATGGAAGCAAGTTAGTAAGGACTATCCTTTCTATTGATGAAGATGCAGGGTCTATGACCTTTGCTGGAGATATCCCCTCGGGATTGACCTGTCGATTTATGATGGCCAATTTTGATAGACTAATAGATGGAGCAGCTAGTGCTGCAGAGACTAGTTTGTTTAACAAGGAGTTAAAAGGAGAAGCATTGGTTCTCATGATTTCATGCGTTGGTAGAAAGTTAGTCTTAGGCCAGAGGGTTGAAGAAGAAGTAGAATCAGTGAAGGAAATATTCGGTGATGGATACACTTACACAGGCTTCTATTCAAATGGAGAGATTTCTCCAGTATTAGATTCTGTGGGATGTTCACTACATAATCAAACGATGACGATAACTACATATAACGAAAATTAATCTCTTAGAAGTCGGATGCATCGGTTATTAAAAAGACAAATAAAAAAATGCTTTGGGAGTGATTTCCAGATGGATGAGAAAATGAAATTATTCTTGGAGTCCATTGATCAGTCTTACATCCATTTCGATGATTCTCAGGAATTACTCCAGAGACTGTCTCTTATACACATCTCCGAGCCCACGAGACCTCTCTACATCT
>CAJXOV010000403.1 GCA_913057815.1 uncultured Flavobacteriales bacterium | reverse complement strand
AGAGAGGTCTCGTGGGCTCGGAGATGTGTATAAGAGACAGGTGCTATTGGACCAACCAATCGAACAGCTAGCCTCTCTCCCGATGTAAATGATCCAGGCTTTAGAGCTATAACCTTTGATGAATTATATGACGCATATTCTCTTCAAGTTAGTGGATTAGTTGATGGAGGAGCAGACATTCTTTTAGTTGAAACAATTTTTGACACTTTAAATGCCAAAGCAGCTCTCCTGGCTATTAATGACTATTGCGAGGCTAAAGACTTAGAAATACCAATCATGATTTCTGGAACTATTACAGATGCTTCAGGAAGAACTTTATCTGGTCAAACTCCTCTTGCTTTTTTAACTTCATTAGAACATTTTAATCCTTTTAGTATAGGATTCAATTGTGCCTTAGGCGCAAAACAACTAACTCCATACTTAAAAGTTCTATCCAAATATGCCGGTTGTGGCGTAAGTGCATATCCCAATGCTGGTCTTCCCAATGAAATGGGAGAATATGATGAGTCACCGAGCATTATGGCCACTCAAATAAAAGAGTATTTAGATAATGATTTAATCAATGTCATAGGTGGTTGCTGCGGTACAACACCAGAACACATTAAAGCGATATCCGAAATTTCCCAAAATTATTCACCGCGCAAACCATTGTCTAAAAATGTCTAAACTCTCTTTTTATCTAGAAACCAATCCTACTGGTAAGGCAACTTTGCGCCTAAGTGGTCTTGAACCTTTACAAGTAACTGATGAATCAAATTTTGTCAACATAGGTGAAAGAACTAATGTAACAGGAAGCAGAAAGTTTTTGAGACTAATCCAAGAAGGTGATTTTGAGAAAGCTCTTTCTATAGCTAGAGATCAGGTCGAAGGTGGTGCACAAATCCTTGATGTAAACATGGATGAAGGATTACTAGATGGTAAAGAAATGATGGTCAAATTCTTGAATCTAATTGCCTCTGAACCAGACATTGCTAGAATCCCCATTATGATAGATAGCTCCAAATGGGAAATTATAGAAGCCGGACTAAAGGTTATTCAAGGAAAGGGAGTTGTCAACTCAATTAGCTTAAAAGAAGGAGAAAACGAATTTATTAGACAAGCTAAAAAGGTAAAGAATTATGGAGCTGCTGTAGTAGTAATGGCCTTCGATGAAGATGGCCAAGCAGATTCCTATGAAAGACGAATTGAAATTTGTGAAAGAGCCTATCTAATTCTAGTAAATCAAGTTAAATTTAATCCTCAGGATATAATCTTCGATCCTAATGTCTTTCCTGTAGCCACCGGCATGGAAGAACATAATAACAACGCGATCAATTTTTTTAAGGCTGCTAAATGGATTAGAACAAACCTTAATGGAGCCCACGTAAGTGGTGGAGTGAGTAATGTTTCATTTTCATTTAGAGGAAACAATCTAATTCGAGAAGCCATGCATTCCGTTTTTCTTTATCATGGAATTAAGGCAGGAATGGATTTAGGCATTGTTAATCCAAGCATGCTTGAGGTATACGATAGCATTGAACCTAAGCTATTAGAGTTGGTAGAGGACGTTATACTTAATAAAAAAGAAACGGCTACTGAATCACTAGTAGAATACGCAGAAAAGGTTAAAGGAAATAGCTCTACAAAAAAGAGAAAATCAAACCTAGAATGGCGGGGGAAAGGATTGCAAGAGAGGATAAACCACGGCCTTGTTAATGGCATTTTAGATTTTATAATAGAAGATGTAGAGGATGCACGTCTTTCTAGTGATTCCTCTATAAACGTCATTGAAATCAATCTTATGACGGGTATGAATATAGTTGGAGACCTTTTCGGTAGTGGAAAAATGTTTCTACCACAAGTGGTGAAAAGTGCACGTGTCATGAAAAGTGCAGTCGCATACCTTCAACCATTTATTGAAGACAGCAAACAAACTAAAGCATCAAATGCTGGGAAAATCATACTTGCCACCGTTAAAGGAGATGTCCATGATATTGGTAAAAATATTGTAGGTGTGATCTTAGCCTGTAATAATTATGAAATTATAGATCTAGGAGTGATGGTCAGTAGTGATAAAATTATTGAAGCCGCCATTAAACATAAAGCTGATGCCATTGGTCTTTCTGGCTTAATTACACCTTCGCTTGACGAGATGGTAACAGTAGCTCAAGAAATGGAAAAAGCCAGCTTAACAATTCCTCTACTAATAGGAGGAGCCACTACTTCAAGAGTTCATACTTCAGTAAAAATATCTGAACACTATTCAGGATTAATTGTTCATGTAAAAGACGCCTCTAAGGCAGTCGATGTAGCTAGTAAATGTTTTAGTGAAAAAAATGCGTTGCAATATGGTATCGAAATTAGGAAAGAATATGAAAAAGTAAGAGATAATTATTTAAAATCGAAAACCACAAAGAAATATATCTCCATAGATGAAGCTAGGAATAACAAGCTAAAAATCCAATGGGATTCTTCTATCGCCCCACCACCAAATAAACTAGGAACTCAAATTATACTTGATCAGCCATTAGAAGAACTCGTAGAATACATAGATTGGACACCCTTTTTTAGGACATGGCAGCTTCACGGGAAATACCCAGATATACTTAAAGATGAAATAGTGGGACAACAAGCTACTATTCTAATGAAAGACGCTCAAAATTTATTACTTCAAATAATCACTGAAAAGAAACTTGTTGCTAAAGGCATTTTTGGAATATTCGAAGCACACAGTATTGGTGATGATATACAAGTAAAAGATGAAGATGGTGAAATTTATAAGTTTATCACTTTAAGACAGCAGGTAAAAAAAGTATCAGGCCAACCCAATATTGCCTTAGCGGATTTCATTGCCCCGTCAGAATCTAATCTTATAGATCACATGGGATTCTTTGCTGTCTCTACTGGCTTTGGAACACAGGAGTTCATCAACGAAATTTCTGACGAAGATGACTACACTAAAATCATGATCCAAGCACTCGCAGATCGACTAGCTGAAGCATTTGCAGAAAAATTACACAAGGATGTAAGGTTAAACCATTGGGGATATCAAAATAATGAGTCACTATCCAATCATGAACTAATCGCAGAAAAATACATTGGGATTAGGCCGGCCCCAGGGTACCCAGCTTGTCCTGACCATTTAGAAAAAAACACAATATGGAAACTTCTTGATGCAGAGAAAAAAAC
>CAJXOV010000402.1 GCA_913057815.1 uncultured Flavobacteriales bacterium | reverse complement strand
AGGTCTCGTGGGCTCGGAGATGTGTATAAGAGACAGGTGTAACGCTATTTCAGGACGGGACATAAAATTCAAAAAAAAAGCCCTGTGAATAATCACAGAGCTTTTAAATCCTTTTAAATGCCTATTACTCTATGATTAGAGATTTAGTAACTGATGCACCTTCTGTAGATAACTGAATTGAGTACAACCCAGAAGCTAAAGAAGAGACATCGAATGTCATAAAATCGTTATTGACTAACTCAGTCCTTACTACCTGTCCTAAAGAATTAACTAAGGAAACAGTAACAGTATTTTCAGAACTAAACACTACAGATACTGATTCAGAAGCTGGGTTAGGATAAATATTCAATGAGTTTAACAAAATCATCTCTGCTACACTCGATTCACAATCACACTGATCAAAACACGCTATAGCCAAAGTTTCATTTGAACCTGATCTAGTATGAGTTCTATTATAACCACCTATTCCATTTTCAATTCCACATAACTCTAAACCTGCATTCTCCTCATTTTCAGTTACGGTTACATCTCCATTCACAAATTTGTATTGAATGTTAGCCGGTCCGCCAGCATTTAAAGTAGCTACGTAAATACCATCAGCATTATCATCTGTCATTTCTGTAGCTCCACTTTGCCAAACTGGGTTAGTGAATCCACCGATTAACCAAACTCCATCTGCAGAAATAGTTTCTACTCCATTCATGTCAACAGAAAAAGTAATGTCAGCTGGATCAGGATCTACTAAACAATCACTTCCACACTGGTTATAACAGTTAAGATCTGATTGAGTAGCTTGTTCTAGCACTGTAATGCTTCTATTTCCTCCTACATTACATTCACCAGGAACAGATTCATTAGGACCATCCCATGAGTTACCGTTTAAATACTTAAACTGATAATCTCCTGGAGCCAAATCAAAAGTAATAGCCCAAATTCCTGATCCCATATCAGTCAAAGGACTAGCAGTTGCATTCCATCCTTGAAATGCACCAGCTATATGTACTCCATTAGCATCTACAGTCTCTAGACTCATATCTACCTCAAAAGTTACTGCTGTAGGCGCTACACAAGTTCCACAAGTATTATAGCAATAAGCTGTAAGTTCCGTAGAACTTTCAGAAATAATCTCTCTTCTGTTTCCTTCACCATCACCACAATCTCCTGAAATACTTTCCTCGAAACCATTAAATCCATTGTCATTAATGTACTTAAAAACTAATGTATCATTTACAGCAGGATCTACTGGAGTGTATACATATAAATAAGAATAAACTAAATCACTATCATCATCCAATAGCTCCGTAGAACCGGCATCCCAACCTTGGAAACTTCCAGCTACATGCACTCCATTTGGATTAACTCCATCTGGTGCCAAACTCATATCCACTTGAAAAAGGACTGTTCTAGTACCGCAGTTATAACACTCATTGATACATATAGGATCAATTGTCATAGGCATCATTCCTACAGATACACCTCTATTTCCTGTTCCTACTACTTCACAATTTCCTGGTACTCCTTCCCATGCTGCTCCATTAATGAACTTATATTCATAATCTCCAGCAGATAGCATAAGCTCTACAGTCCAAACATTATCCATATCAGCATCCATTAGTTGGATTCCAGTAGCATCCCAAACAGGATAAGCATCTCCATTTGCATCAAAATTACCAGCTACAAAAACTCCAGCTCCATCGGCTACAGTCTCACCTAGATTTACTTGAAAGGTTACTGCAGTCTGAGATATAAGTACCGCAGATAACAATAGACAAACGCCTAAAAAGTATAGTTTTTTCATTTTCATTAAATTTTATAGTAAGTATTATGGTGTACATATTACACGACTCAAAAGTAACAGAATTACTGTAGTTTCAAGCGCAATGCCTATACATTAAAGAAATTTAACTTGATTCTACATACCCACTTGAACCAATCAACCTGAAAGGTTAAATTGTTAGATATATTTTTTTAGAAATTTTCTGTTTGCTTGTAGTCATACAAAACTGTACTGTATCACTAGAAAACTTAGAAACAGGAATAGCGAACTTAAACTCACCACCTTCAGATTGGTTTACTTCTTCGGTAAAGTTCTCTACTTCTTTTTCACTTATAAATTGAAAATTGGCTTTCACCGCATTTATAGAAGAGTATCTTATTTCGAGCTGTTCATTTATTATATCATAGCCATCTATAGAAACATAAGTATTCTCTAATCTCTTCTTTTTAAGACTCCTTAAAAGCTTAACATAAAGAATAAGTCCAAGAACCACTATCAAAGAAATCAATAGAGGCTTCTCCATCTCTTTCATACTATATGATAAAAAATAAATCATAATGAAATCACCCCTTCAATTTTACTTACCTGTTCATGCTTTTGAAACACTTCATCGGAATCAATCACAATTACTTTAATTGTAACACTCGTATATTTTCCATTTGAAGACTGTTTAGTTATTAAATCAATCTCTCCCGGAAATATTTTAGTAAGAGCCTCAAATTTATCAGAAGCAGTGGGAACTATAAACTTGAACATATATAAGCTTGGCCATTCATGAACATGATTTAAACTTTCTCTAATCTTCTCTTTTCTTTCTGCATCCATAGCACAAAAGTAATTAGAATCTCTTCACTTTTCAATGAAAGAAATCACAGAAGATGAAACCAATGTTTAGTTCAACTCATGCTCACCAGCAAGGGTCTCTGTTATGTTTATTATGTGATCACCTACTTTTTCTAATGAACTGAAAATGTCACTATAAACCATCCCTGCTTTCATGTTATAACCTTCTATACCTACAGTTTTCAAATGCTTTTTTCTTAGTTTACTTCTCAACTTATTTATGCTTTCCTCTATGAGTTTAGCTTCTTCAATCTCTATCTCTTTATTAGAATTCTCTAGATTTTTAAGCATCACATCAAAAGCTCTGTCAACCAAAAGATTCATTTCCTTTAACCCATCACGCTGTTCCTGATTAAACCAATGCTTCTTTTCATTCTTCATTTCGACTGCCTTACTTACTTGATAATAAATATCTCCAACACTTTCTAAATCACTTGAGGCACTGAGCATATCTTGAACTTCTTCGGAAAGCCTAACTGACATTTCATTTTTAGACAACTTAGATAAATAAGCTGTCTCTTATACACATCTCCGAGCCCACGAGACCTCT
>CAJXOV010000401.1 GCA_913057815.1 uncultured Flavobacteriales bacterium | reverse complement strand
CCTTTGATCCTTTTAAGCGCTCAGGCTAGCCTGAGCGCTTAAAAGGATCAAAGGAGAAGAGAAGAAATTTGACTTATTTCCTCACTATACTTTTTGGGGCAGTTCATGGGTTGGCTATAGGAAGTATGATTCGAATTAAGCTCGATCCAGGAGAACACTTTTTAAGCCAATTGTTAGGCTTCAATTTGGGCATTGAAGTAGCTCAAATCGCGGTTGTAATTCTGATATTGATTGTGCAATTGTTTTCGATGGCTCTATTTAGGGTCAAACTATTCCATTGGAAAATCGCAGTGTCAGGAATTGGATTTGGAGCTGCTCTGTTAATGTTTTTGGATAATTTGTAAATATGCTCAGTAGATTATTCATACTTTTAGTAAGGATTTATCAAGCTGTACTTAGTCCATTTTTAGGAGCTAATTGTAGGCATGATCCCACCTGCAGCCAGTATGCTGTAGAGGCATTTAAAGAATGGGGAGCATTTAGAGGGTTATGGTTAAGTATAATTCGAATATCTAAGTGTAGACCAAGAGGAACATGGGGTTATGACCCTGTACCAAAAAAAACAGAAGAATGAAAAAGAGTATAGTTTTGGCATTTTCTATTGTCGTTTTAGTGGGATTATTTAGATGTGGACATACCCACGAGCAGACTCCTGTAATGAAGGAAATAGTGGAAATGAATGTAAAGTTATGGGAGGATTTGAATGCTGCTAAATCCGAAGTGAAAACTAGATTGAGATTAGCTTCTACTGTGGCATCTCAGCCAGATTCTTTGGAGAAAATAGAATTAGGAGCTGAATTGAATTTACTTATGGAACAAAAAAGAGCTCTGGCTGATTTGGATAAAATAATTCCGGAATTAAAGGGATATGAGCCCAAGTGTAATCATGAACCAGGGGAGGCTCATAGTCACAATACTGTTGATGTAAATGGTTTGGATGAAAAGGACCTTTTAGAGATTCATAAAGAGCTTACAGTTGCACTGAAATCCATTACTGATAAGTTGAAAAAATGAGCATGCGAGGTATTTTAGTTTCTCTTCTCTTATTCAGTTCTTCGGTGGTTTGGAGTCAGTCTGAGCTAAGTTTTCCAAACATACAGATTGATATTGAGGATGGGAATGGCTATGCTCCGTGTGAGCCTTCTATAGTCATTCACCCTAAGAATCCTAAAAAGATAATGGCAGCCGTCATATTAGATAAAGTATATACATCAAATGACGGTGGATACACTTGGGAAAAGGAAAATTTGGAATCAAGTATGGGGGTTTTTGGTGATCCTTGTTTAGTTGCTAATTCTAAAGGCGATTTTTACTATCTCCATTTGAGTAATCCATCTGGATTAGGATGGAGTGATGACGGAATATTGGATAGAATAGTTTGTCAGAGATCTAAGAACATGAAGAAATGGAGTGATGGAGCTGGAATAGGTTTGAATGGCTCTAAAGATCAGGATAAGGAATGGGCTGTTACTAATCCTGAGAATGATGATATATATGTCACTTGGACCCAGTTTGATAAATATGATTCTTCTGCAGAAGGAGATAGTACTGTTATTCTATTTTCTAAATCTGATAAATGTGCCAAAGAATTTTCAGCTCCAGTAAGAATCTCTCAGTTAGCTGGAGATTGTTTAGATGATGATGAAACTACTGAAGGAGCTGTGCCAGCGGTTGGACCAAACGGAGAGATTTATGTAGCATGGGCTGTGAATAATATGATCTATTTTGATCGGTCATTTGATGGAGGAGATACTTGGTTGGAGAATGACATAGAAGCTGGTGAAATTGTAGGGGGTTGGGCTCTAGAAATTCCAGGAATAAGTAGATGCAATGGTATGCCAGTTTTAAAATGTGATTTATCTGAAAGTGAGAACAGAGGTAGATTATATATTAATTGGACAGATCAGAGGAATGGAACTGATAATACAGATGTTTGGCTTATTTATTCAGATGATAAAGGCAATACATGGAGTGATCCCATTAAGGTAAATCAAGATGAAGCTGAGAGGCATCAGTTTTTTACGTGGTTTGACATTGATTCGTCAAGCGGAAGTATATATTGTATTTACTATGACCGGAGAAATACAGAAGGTAATGCCACAGATGTTTTCTTATCTGCGTCACATGATGGAGGACTAAACTTCAAAGATTATAAGATCAGTTCAAGTAGTTTTACACCTAATTCTAAAATATTCTTTGGGGATTATAACAATATATCGGCCAGTAAAGGACATGTAAGGCCAATATGGACTCGTTATGAGAATAATAAACTAAGTATATGGACGGCTATTATTAGCTCCTCAGAGTTGAATTAAGAGTTAATTAAATTAGCTATAGATTCTAATTCTTCTGCAGATATTTTGAGTTTTGGTTTTTCGAAGTTGATGTCAGATACGCTTTGCAATGGGACAAGATGTATGTGAGCATGAGGAACTTCTAACCCTATTACAGCCACACCGATTCGTTTGCACTCAATCTTATTTTCTATTTTTTTAGCTACTGATTTAGCGAACACCATCATCCTTGATAACATATCATCTTGAATATCGAATATATAATCGATTTCGATTTTTGGTATGATTAAGACATGACCTTTGGCCAATGGCATTATATCTAAGAATGCCAAAAACTCTTCATTTTCTTCAATGCGATGACATGGAATTTCACCGGTAATAATTTTTGAAAATATGGAACCCATTATCTGTTTATCTCTAATATTTCGAATTGAACTTTACCAGCAGGAACTTGAACTTCAGCTATATCACCGACAACTTTACCAACTAAACCTTTACCGATAGGAGAGTCAATCGATATTTTTTTCTGTGCTAGATTAGCTTCATTTTCAGCTACTAGAGTATACTCTAGTTCCATGTTATTAGCTACGTTTTTAATCTTTACTTTAGAAAGAATAAAGACTTTTGAATTGTCTATCTGTGACTCATCTATAATTCGTGCAAAAGCCATAAGATTTTCCATCTTATTTATTCTAGCTTCTAATAGTCCCTGAGCCTCTTTGGCAGCATCATATTCGGCATTCTCTGAAAGATCCCCTTTATCTCGGGCATCAGAAATAGATTGAATTACTCTAGGTCGTTGAACTGATTTAAGGTCATGAAGATCATTCTTCAATTGGTTATATCCTTCTTCAGTATAATAAGTTATCTGACTCATGTTGGATTACTTGAT
>CAJXOV010000400.1 GCA_913057815.1 uncultured Flavobacteriales bacterium | reverse complement strand
TCTCTATTCGTCGGCAGCGTCAGATGTGTATAAGAGACAGTCACATAACATGTATTATATAAATTGGATTAATTATTTATAACATCAGGTATGTTGTTACTGCTTAAAGTATATTTCAGAGATAAAAGCGAAGTATATTTGCCAAAAATTTATCTTAAATGTCTACAGAATCGTTTTACTTCAGACACACTGGCTCGGACGGTGAGGAACTAGAAAAAATGTTAGAAGCTATCAATTATAAATCGCTAGACGATTTAATAAATGATACCGTTCCTTCTGGCATCAGGCTTAAGAGAGAGCTCGAATTACCTGAAAGATTATGTGAGTATGATTATCTGAATTTGATGGAGACCAGAGCTTCGCAAAATCAGGTTTTTAAGGCTTATATTGGAATGGGATATTATCCTACTGTAGTTCCTTCTGTAATTCGAAGAAATATTTTAGAGAATCCAGGATGGTATACGGCCTATACTCCTTATCAAGCAGAAATTTCTCAAGGAAGATTAGAGGCATTGTTGAATTTCCAAACTATGGTTTCTGAATTGTCAGGGATGGAATTAGCCAATGCTTCTCTTTTAGATGAAGCTAGTGCAGCTGCTGAGGCCATGACTATGTTTTATAATTTACGTTCCAGAGCACAATCGAAATTTGGAGTAAATAAATTTTTTGTTCAAAATAGCAGCTATCAGCAGACTAAAGATGTTATCAGAACTAGAGCTAAAGGTTTAAATATTGAAGTTGTTTATGGAGATTTAGGTTCTTTCGAAATTGATGAAACATTCTTTGGAATGTTCCTTCAGTACCCTAACGCAGCCGGAAGTGTCGAAGATTATTCTAGCTTAGTGAATGTAGCGCATGAAAAAGGATCAAAAGTAGCCGTAGCAGCTGACCTGATGAGCTTGGTTCTGCTCACACCACCAGGAGAATGGGGCGCAGATGCAGTAGTTGGAAATTCACAACGGTTTGGCGTTCCTATGGGTTATGGAGGTCCTCACGCAGCGTTTTTTGCTACGCGAGAAGAATATAAAAGACATATTCCAGGAAGAATTATCGGAGTTTCTAAAGACAGGTTAGGAAAAACAGCCTTAAGAATGGCGTTGCAAACTAGGGAGCAACACATCAAAAGAGATAAAGCTACATCGAACATTTGTACGGCTCAAGCTTTATTGGCTGTAATGAGTTCTATGTATGCGGTTTATCATGGGCCAGTTGGTCTTCGTAAAATCTCCAGTGAAATCCATAATCAAACTAGAGCACTAGCAGATGCTTTACAAACATTAGGGTATAAAAATGTAAATGAGAGGTTTTATGATACGCTGAAGATCTTTGTAGGGAAAGACTTTGAGAAGATTCAGATGACTGCCATAGAAAAAGAACTAAACTTCAGGTATTATGAAGATAAAGAACATGTAGGGATTAGTTTGAATGAAACAGTAAATCACGGAGACATAATAGAGCTTGTTTCAGTGTTTTTAGATAAGCAGAACTTCCCATCAGTGGCCAATCATGGGAAAGACGTAAGTCAGGATGTCTTAAAAGGATTCTTAAGAGAAAGTGATTTTCTAACTCATGAGGTGTTTAACAAATACCACAGTGAAACTGAAATGATGCGTTATGTGAAGAGGTTGGAAAATAAAGACCTATCTCTTGTCCATAGTATGATTCCATTAGGAAGTTGTACGATGAAATTAAATTCGGCTTCAGAGCTTATACCTATCACA
Organism: uncultured Flavobacteriales bacterium; assembly: GCA_913057815.1. GTDB lineage: Bacteria > Bacteroidota > Bacteroidia > Flavobacteriales_D > Sanyastnellaceae > ASP10-05a. The sequence continues at coordinate 1,465 of CAJXOV010000400.1, read as the reverse complement.
TGGACAGCTTTTGCAGGCATACACCCATTTACACCAAGTGAACAAGTAAAAGGATATCATTTAATATTAGAAGAGTTAGCCAAAGACTTGTGTGAAATAACTGGATTCCATAGTATTTCTCTGCAGCCGAATTCAGGTGCTCAAGGAGAATATGCAGGACTAATGGTAATAAAGAGTTACCATGAAAGTAGAGGAGATCACGATAGAAATATTTGTTTAATTCCTTCATCTGCACATGGAACCAATCCAGCTAGTGCGGTTATGGCAGGAATGAAAGTGGTGGTGGTAAAGTGTGATGATGCCGGAAATATAGATATAGAAGACTTAGAAGCCAAAGCAGTCAAGTACAAAGATAATTTAGCCGCATGCATGATTACATATCCATCTACTCATGGTGTGTTTGAAGCAGGGATAACTGCTATGACTTCCATTATTCATAAAAACGGAGGTCAAGTTTATATGGATGGTGCTAATATGAATGCTCAAGTAGGACTTACTTCACCTGGAAACATAGGTGCCGATGTTTGTCATTTAAACTTGCATAAAACATTTGCTATTCCTCATGGTGGCGGAGGTCCAGGAATGGGACCTATCGGTGTGGCTGAGCATTTGACACCACATTTACCTCAACATAATTATGAAAATGATAATGAGGAATACCAATCGGTTTCTGCTGCTCCATATGGAAGTGCATTGATACTACTAATCTCTTACGGGTACATTAAAATGCTTGGTTCTAGAGGATTAACAGACTCCACTAAAATGGCAATCCTAAACGCGAATTACATTAAAGCTCGTTTGAGTGGACACTATAATGTGTTGTATTCAGGAAATAAGGGAACAGTAGCTCATGAGATGATAGTAGACTGTAGAGATTTCGCGAAAAGTGCCAACGTTGAAGTAACAGACATAGCTAAAAGACTAATTGATTTTGGTTTTCATGCTCCTACTGTTTCATTCCCTGTTAGTGGTACTTTAATGATAGAACCTACTGAAAGTGAATCTAAGGCTGAATTAGACAAGTTTTGTGATGCTATGATATCCATTAGGAAGGAGATTGACGACATTCAAAGTGGAGAATTGGATGCTTTAGATAATCCGCTAAAAATGGCGCCTCATACTGCTTTAGAAGTTTCTGCAGATGAGTGGAGCCACCCATACTCTAGAAGGAAAGCTGCATACCCATTAGAATACCTTAAAACGAATAAGTTTTGGACTTCGGTAGCCAGGGTAGATAATGCATTTGGAGATAGAAACTTAATCTGTACATGTCCTTCGATCAGTTCTTACGAAATGGAAGAAGTGTAATTCTAACCCGTTTTTGGGAGGGTATACTGAAGAGTATTTGTATTAGTAGTTGAATTGAGTAAAAAACTCAATAGATATAGCTAGCAATAATTATATTTGCCTGCTATAATAGCTGTCTCTTATACACATCTCCGAGCCCACGAGACCTCTCTACATC
>CAJXOV010000399.1 GCA_913057815.1 uncultured Flavobacteriales bacterium | reverse complement strand
GTCGGCAGCGTCAGATGTGTATAAGAGACAGACAGAGCTGTACATGTTTGTTTATTTCATACAAAAACTAAATTTAAAATAAGACCTGACTCCATAGAGCTGATTCTAAAAAGAGAGCTTTTCCCAAAACCAGGTTTTACCCAAACTAAACTAATTTCAGATAACTATGGAATTGAGCATTTGGACTAATATTTCTCGTTGGTGGGTTTCGTTGTCTTCAGGGGAGAGAGGGGACTATAAAAAGAAAGCTCTGTTCAGTCGGCTTACATATTTGTGGGTAATTATTGTAGGTGCATTCTTCTGGCCAATTATGGATTTAGTCATCGGACCTGAAAGCTATACGTTTCGTTCACCATTAAAGCCAACTTTAAGAGATAATTATGTTTACATGCTAGTGTACTCTCCGCATCGATATTTGGTTTTTTATATTTTAATGATGTGCTCTTCGTTTATGTCTTTGATAAACATAGGAGGAATGTTAATGAGGTTAATGGCTTGGCTTAGTTTTATAGTAATAGCATCATCCACTAATTTGATATTTAATGCTGGAATGCAGGTAGCCTCATTATGGCTATTCTTTTTAATTTTTGTTTTTCCAATGAAGAAAACGGATTGGAAGGTTCTGTTCAGCAGAATTTCATTTATTGGAATACAAGTCCAGTTTTTGATCGCTTATTTCTTTGCTGGGATTTATAAGCTTAGGGTAGAGGATTGGAGAAATGGGGTATCTATTCACTTGCTTTCATTTTTAGATCATTATACTCCTGAGTGGCTGGCAGGAATTCTTCAATCATCAATGATATTATCAGGAATATTGAATTATGTAATCTTAATCTACTTAGTAGCTTTCCCTTTCTTAGTTTGGATAAAAAGAATAAAAATTCCGTTTTTAATGATCGGGATTGTTTTCCATTTGTATACAGCTTTCATAATGAAGCTCTATGATTTTGGCAGTATAATGTTGATAGGATATGTTTTATTCCTTTCAGAAGAACATATCAATTGGTTGTTAGAAAAACTAGATAAAATCCCTTTGTTACGTTGGATAGGAGTTAGAATAAAGACTTAACAATTTTTTCTACCGTGTATCCTTCAGCTTCTGCTTTATAATTTCGAACAATTCTATGTCTTAAAATTGGTAAAGCTACTGCCTGTACATCTTCTATGTCTGGAGAGAACTTCCCTGCTAGAGCTGCATGGCATTTAGCGCCTATGATTAAATATTGTGAAGCTCTCGGTCCTGCTCCCCATGAAAGAAAGTTCTTAGTCATTTCAGGAGCATTGTCATTGTGAGGTCTTGTCTTAGAAGCCAAGTTTACAGCATATTCTATAACATTATCGTTGACAGGTATTTTTCTGATTAGATTTTGGAAATATGTAATCTCTTCACCAGTAAGTATTGATTTCAGCTGCACTGAACTGTTTCCTGTAGTGCTTTTAACAATGTTAACTTCCTCAGAAAATGAAGGATAATCCACCCAAATATTAAACATAAACCTATCCAATTGTGCTTCTGGTAAAGGGTAGGTCCCTTCCTGTTCTATTGGATTTTGAGTAGCTAAAACGAAAAAAGGACTATCTAGTTTGTACTGTTTTCCGGCAGCTGTTACCGCTCGTTCCTGCATAGCTTCTAGAAGCGCAGATTGTGTTTTAGGAGGAGTTCTATTTATCTCATCCGCCAATACGATATTAGAGAATAAAGGACCTTTGACGAATTTAAACTCTCTGTTTTCTCCTAATATTTCGCTTCCAATTATGTCGGATGGCATTAAATCTGGTGTAAACTGAATCCTATTAAATTTCAATCCTAATGAGTCAGCAATTGTGTTAACTAATAGGGTTTTAGCTAAACCAGGAACTCCAACGAGTAAACAGTGACCGTTACTAAAAATGCTTATGAGTACATTTTTTATGGTCTCTTCTTGACCTACGATTACCTTTCCTATCTCACTTGTTAGAGCCGCGTATTTACTTCTTAGGGCTTCTAAAGCTTCTTTATCTGAACTGAAATTCACTGAATTTTATTTAATAGTTATAGCCAAAATTAGCGTTTAATTTTGAACCCAATTGTAACGGTAAGAGCAATCTTGATATTCTTCATTTAAACGCTTATAGGTTGTATGAAGTTTCTTTTCTATCCATTTTTCTAATGCCTGATTTTGTAACTCACTTTCCGCTATTTGTTTCAGAAGCCTATAATCATCTTTGATGTTGGCTACGTGGGCATCAGATCTGGAAAGAAGTAAAAATATTCTGAATTCCTTTTGACCAGATTGGTTGTCAAATGGGATAGGTTCACTAATCTCTCCTGGGTTTAGTTTATTTAAGATTAAAGTAACTCTTGGGTCAATTTTACTCAGCTCATGTTTGGTTCCTCCAGTGTATGGGTTTATTACTTTTCCTGCGGCATTTTTAGTGTCTTTATCTTGACTGAAAATTCCTGCGGCACCTGCAAACGATAGACTATCTGTTTCTATAAGGGTCTTTATAGTGTCTAGTTTTAATTTTGCCTTTTGATTGTCTAATTCCAGTACTTCCACTGTTTTTAGAATATGACAAACGGTGTAATACTTTCCTGATTTTTCCTCAAGTCGGGCTATGTGCCATCCAAAGTCTGTTTTAAATGGCTCAGTAATTTCAGAGGGTTGTAAATTCAAAACTGCTTCTTCAAACTCTGGAACCATTGTACCTCTTTCTACTTTTTTGTAACACCCTTGGCTTTGACTATTAGCGGAGCCCGGGTCTTCAGAGTGGAGAGTGGCATATATACCAAATTTGTATGGATTTTTTTCCAACTCGTCTTTATATCCAAGTAATTCTTCCTTTACTATATTCTCCTGATCTTTCTGAACTTCTGGTTTGATTAGGATTTGGGAATATTGAACTTCTGACTCAATTAATGGTAGAGAATCTTTAGGAATCGAATTGAAATAATCTGTTACCTCATTTGGAGTTACTCTGGTATTCTGAGTAATTTCACCTTGCATTTTTTGCGTAAGAATTTGGTCCTTAACATCAAGCCTAAAGTCTTCTTTTAATTGAGAAGCTGTTTTACCATAAAACTTTTCGAATTCTTGTTCGCTTGGAAATTGAGAAATATAATACTCTAATCTTCTTTCCAACTGACTGTCTACTTCTTCATCAGTTACTTCTAGACCTGTCTCTTATACACATCTGACGCTGCCGACGAATAGAGAG
>CAJXOV010000398.1 GCA_913057815.1 uncultured Flavobacteriales bacterium | reverse complement strand
CGCAGAGAGAGTGCTACTTTTTCATCCAAACAGTAATTGGCACTTATTCCACCTTTCAAAAAAAGAAACGGCTTGTCGAATTGTTCAATTCCCTTCAAGTCGAAAATTTGGCTATTTATGGTTTGTGTTCCATTTATTAAGAATTGAGGCTCAATACTTCCTATAGCTAAAAATCTAATCTTTTTCTTGTTTAAAAATTGATACTCAGGACTCAGCTGAATTCCGGCATAACTAGTTTTCCATTCATAAAGATTATCATAAACAGGATCTGACCCGTGATTATTATACCTGTTAAACACCAATCCTCCTCTGAGATAAACAGAATTCCCTAAAGTCATTCTATAGCCAAGTGCGTATGAAAAATCAGTATCAGAATGAAGATTTTCTAGTGATTCATCATCTGAATTGGTGTACTTAAACGTGGTATTCACTCTTCCTATTTCAGACATTATTTGCTGGGCATAACAAGTAGAAAATAGAATGAGAAAAATTGAAAGAATCAAATATTTCATGGTTATGATTTAATGAGAATGGTACTAAATGATTTGTTCTCTGCCTTAAGAGTAATGATGTAACTCCCACTCACTAATCCGAGTGGGTGGAGTTCTATCCTTTCAGAATTCGTATTATAATATGTTTGAGCGAAAACTGTTCTTCCTGAAACATCAAAAATCTTCACATCTACTGGAGCATTCTGTTGCTCAATAAATTCTATGTATACCCTTTGATCAAAAGGGTTAGGGAATATAGAGACTTCAAGCTCAGAGTGGCTGATCATACTGGCTGTATAAATCGAGGGTTGGATAAACCCTTGGCGCACGATCGTTTTGTTATTGCTAAATGTTCCAATATTACTAGCCTGACCAATACTTTGTTGAATAATAACAGATTTCCCATGCAAGACCGTATGAAAACCACCTCCAGAGGTGGAAGTTGTCTCACGGAGAATTGCTTGTTGCTGCGCATAAGAATCAATGCTCATAAAGATGATTCCTGCCAAGATTAATAATATAGTAATTGTATATTTCATGAGTTGATCAAAAAAAATCATTAGTCACAGCATGCAGCAGATATAAACCGCAGACCTGTTGAAGTTAGGGAGAGCTGAAAACTCTTTGGCAAGCCTACAATTATAGAGAAATCTTGCGCAGATAACTTGTTTGGAAAGGGAGAGTTCCTGAACATTTATAGCTATTAAAATTAAGGTTTATATTCAAATGTAACTAATTAAGTCATGCCAAGCTTAAAAAGTAAGCGGTAGCAAACAGTCGATGATTAAAGGGTGGGATTGTATCTTAATTACTTATAGCTGAGATCAAACCTCTTCCCTGTTGACTCTGAATGTATTAGATAAAAAAAATACTCTCACGTTCCAGAAGAGTAATCAGCTTCATAATTAATTGGCAAATTTTAGTCGCCAAACATTCCTTACCAAGAGGTTTTGCAACGCAAAAAAAAAGAACAATTAAAAATCAGCACTCTACCCAGGATTCTTTTCAGAATCAGTGATGAAAATGGGCGTAAACACCACCGTAAGCCTGGACTTATTTCTGATTGACTCCTCCAAAATAGATAGTTATATTTGAGCTATAGACACACGGCTGACCAAACAAAAAAAAGAATGAATCCAAAAACAGCTATCAAAATAATGCTCGGGTTGATAGGAGCTGTCACACTCTTTCATTTATGCATATTACTAAAAATAATCCCTTACGATATCACTTGGGGAGGGCGATTAAAAAACGATTCTGAAATGTATGTTTTCGAGTCCATTTCTATTCTAATCAACCTATTCTTATTCTCAATTCTACTAGTAAAAGGAAAGTACATAAGAGAGTTTATATCCATGAAAATTGTGAATATTTCTTTATGGGTTTTCGTAGTGATTTTTGGATTGAATACCGTGGGAAATATTTTAGCTAAAACCAATTTAGAGAGATTTTTCACCTTCTTGACCTTGGCTTCGGCAGTTCTAATTTGGATAATTCTAAGGAAAGATAAAAACAGAATAAGACACATAAAATGAACAGGTTAATCTCTATACTATCGATTCTAGGACTACTTACTAGTTGTAATCCAACAGATAATCAAAAGAAAGATTCTAGGGCAACCAAATCTAAAACCGATAGCTTAGTTCATATTGAAAGTTTTTACATTGACCAAAGTGAGGTCAATAGTAACCGATATAAAGAATTTTATGCTTGTCCATTTGACAAGTTCATTAATGACCCTAAAACATCTCAACTAGCCAAAGACATATATCTCGATAATGAATGGAACCTTAACAATGACGAGGAAGCATTAGCATTACTCGACAGTTTAACGGCAATGGATAAATCATCCAGACAGTTTTACTTTAAAGTGGTTACTCTAACTTATGATAAAGCTGATGGGTATTTTTCCGAAGGACTCGGAAATGCGGGTAAAGAATATGTAGAAAACAACACACACGAATTTGCAACGCACTTCGACAATAATGAATGTTGTACGAACCAAGATTTAGAGACATGGGCTAAGATAGTAATGCTCGAATTTAGCTTAATATTCAGTGAGACTGAACACAAAGCTATGATGGATGACTTCATTAAAAAATTAAATAAGGAATGTACGGCTTGTTCTGAAAACCAAAAAGAAACGATTAAGAGGTTTGGCGCCATTTTAAATGAAGAATGGAAGGAGTTTTTAATACAGCCAAAGAGATTGTAAAATTTCTAGTTGATTACAAGTCAGTAAAACATAGCCTTTATTTGGAGAATCCAAATAAGTCAGATATAAAAGGTGCTGAACTTTTTTTCACAGATAACTCACACATAATTATGGGTCTCTTCAGTGTTACAAAATACCCAAACACAGATATTGAGGATAGCCTATTCAGGGAAATGAAGAAATTCTGTAGTAGTGATGAAGGATATATTACATATGAAGATCCTCCTCCTTTAAATAGAAGTGAATTCAGAGAGTTAATTAAAGCATTCTAAAATAGCACCCCTCATAATCCCCCAGATTAGCTAGACTAATAAGGCACTAAAAACAGGACAAAACCCGTTATAGTATAAACAAATGAAAGACACTCAAACAATAGTAAATGTATTCTCCGGAACAGAAGTTCAGGTAATCATACTTAAAGGGTTATTGGAAAGCATAAATGTCCCTGCATCTGTCTCTTATACACATCTCCGAGCCCACGAGACCTCTCTACAT
>CAJXOV010000397.1 GCA_913057815.1 uncultured Flavobacteriales bacterium | reverse complement strand
AGCATGCAGTATGTGACGATAACTGCTGTTCGAACGAAAGTTTAAATATCACTCTTGACACAGACTTCACTTTTGAGTCTGTCGATATTCCCAATATAGCTATCTCTCCTTCTGGTGAGGGCGTCCACGTTCACCCTATAGTGGATTCCCAAACACTGGAGAATAATGCTCCAACGAGAGGCTCACCCGAGCCCCGACCTTTGTATCTAATACATTCAAGTTTCATTTTTTACGGCTGATTTTTTTAATTATCTAACTATGGTCAATTAGACCTAAGTATAATTAAGCGTTGCAACGCAACAAAAAAATCAAGTAAAAACAAAATAATGAAACAAATCATATTTTTAGGTTTAATGCTTATAAGCTCATTAACCTATGCACAATCAAATAAACCAGTAACAGTAGATTTAACTGTAGGAGGCACATGTAAAATGTGTAAAGAAAGAATAGAGAGCACCGTAGACGTTAAAGGTGTTAAATTCTCAGAGTACACACTGGCTACTCATAATTTAGAAATCACTTATGTTCCTTCTAAAATTTCAGAAGAGCAAATTCACACTATGCTAAACGCTGCAGGCCACGACACTAATAAGTCAAAGGCTTCTGAAGAACAGTATGATAAGATCCATTCATGCTGTAAGTATAGAACTCATGAGCACAAAGAAGGTGAGCATGAAGAAGAAACTGAAGAACATAATCACGATGAAGATGATGACCATGACCATAAACATTAAAACAGTTTGGCTAGGTCTATTTATTCTATTCTCTTCTTTAGCTAATGCACAATTTCACACAGGTGAAGTGCATGATGAAAAACATGAAGCTTTAATAGGAGCTTATGTTTCTATAGTTGGCTCTAATCTGCCAAGTGTAGCTACAGATGTGGACGGAAAATTTTCCATTGCCCAAATTTCAGAACAAGATTCTCTACTTATTTCATTTGTAGGGTATGAAGACCTAATAATTAAAACCGATGGCCAGTTTGTGCATTTGGACTTAATTCCTTCAGAAGGAATTAATATAGATGAAGCTACTGTTCAGGAAGAACTATTAGGCACTCAGGTTTCTCTACTAGATGCTAGAGATTCAGAATTGATTACTACTACTGAGCTTTGCAAAGCGGCTTGTTGTAATTTAAGTGAGGCATTCGAGACTAATGCATCTATAGATGCCAGTTTTACAGATGCTGTAACAGGAACCAGACAGATTCAAATGCTTGGTCTTTCAGGGAAATATGTACAGATAACTCAGGACAACATACCTGCTATTAGAGGTCTTTCTACTGCTTACGGTCTTGGAAGAATACCAGGGACATGGATTAAAGATATATATATTTCTAAAGGAGCTGGATCGGTTACCAATGGATTTGAGAGTTTAACAGGCCAAATTAATGTAGCCACTTTCAACCCAGAGACTGCTGAAAGCACTCATTTAAATATGTATGGAAATGCTGGTGGAAGAATTGAATTAAACGCCTATGCTCCGTTTAAAGTCAATCAAAAATGGAGTTCAATTTTACTGATTCACTCTGAAAGAAATAACAAAGAGAACGACACAAATGATGATGGGTTCTATGACATGCCACAATCTCTTGATTTGGTAGTAAGAAACAGTTGGTTATGGAGAAGTGGAAATGGATGGAATGGTGATTACAGCATTAATTACGTAAATGCCACTTCAAATGCTGGTCAAATAAAGAATGAAACCAATCCTACCCCATGGGAAGTAGACCTGAAAGGAGAACATGTAACATTTTCAGCTAAAACGGGATATGTGTGGCCTGAGAAAACATGGCAAAGTTTTGGAAGTCAAATAACCGGTGGATACAACGTTCAAAACACTTCTTTAGGAGAAAGGAAATACGAAGGAAGCCACCAGTACTTTAGAGCCAATTTCTTATATGCTTGTCAACAGAGTGACAAGTGGGATTATACTGTAGGAATAAGTGGTCAATATGATAAGTATTACGAAGATTTAGATACTTTGAGTTTCGACAGAACTGAGACTGTGCCTGGCGTATTTTTTGAAAACACATGGAAGCCTTCTGAGAAGTTTGTGCTAGTAACAGGAATCAGAGGAGATTACCATAATTTTTATGGTGCTTTAGTGAGTCCAAGAATCCATGCTAGATATATGTTTAAAAATGATCAAGCTTTTAAAATAGCTGCAGGAATCGGACATAGATCTCCGGTGATCATTATGGATAACATAGGTTTATTAGCAAGTAACAGGGATTTTAATTTCCCTTTAGATTATAAGTCAAATGCATATGGATTAGATCTAGAAACAGCAGTGAATCTAGGCGCTAGTTATACTAACAAGTTCAAAATAGGTTATAGACCTGCCATGTTAGCTGTGGATTTCTACCACACTCAGTTTACCAATCAAGTGATAGTAGACAGAGAGACTCCGGGAACAGTATCTTTTTATAATTTAGATGGAAGTTCATATTCTAACAGTGTTCAATTCGAATTCAAATTTGAACCTGTTAAGCGTTTGGAGTCCAAATTTGCCTATAGATATCTAGAGGTAAAAGCGGATTATAATGAAGGATCAATTACTCCTCCATTAATTCCAGAACATAGAGTATTCAACAATACTGGCTACAAGACTAAAAAAGGCAGTAATGGACAGAGATGGTTATTTGACTTGACCACTCTTTGGACAGGAAGTCAAAGACTTCCTCTTTCTGGAGTTGAGGAACTAGATGCTAAAAGGGACACTGAGGAATTCTTTATCTTGAATACTCAGGTTACTAGAGACTTCTCTAAGAATTTTTCATTCTATTTAGGAGTTGAAAATCTATTGAATTACAAACAAGCTAACCCAATTATAAGTAGTGCTGACACATCAAGCGAACTGTTTGATGCAAGTGTTATTTGGGCACCTGTTTTTGGAAGAAATATATATGCCGGATTTAGATGGGATATAGGTAAGAAAAAGTAAATTTTGGTTAATAGTTTACGTTAAGGGCCAATCTCTTTGTTTATACATTGAGATTGGCTTTTTTATTTTCAATTTTACCAACTGCCATAAACTTCCGACCAATGCGCCTTCCTATTACTCGCACTTTTAACGTAAAACTCATTAAACTTTATTAACGTAAGATTGGAGGTGGAGTCTGAAGAAAATACCCAACCAGTGAAGTCTCCATTAAAACTTTTTACAACAAATAAATAATGTCCATTACTATATTCGACATG
>CAJXOV010000396.1 GCA_913057815.1 uncultured Flavobacteriales bacterium | reverse complement strand
AAATATTTGGTTTAGGATATAATAAAAACATCCAGGTTTCTAAACCGGATATAAAAATCAACTCTATTCAACTAGGTGATCATTTGGAATTCAATTTCGAGTTAGAGAACAAATCTAATTCGTACATTCTAGTAAGGTTAGAATATGCCATCTATTATCAAAAGGCCAATGGTTCTTTGTCTAAAAAAGTATACAAAATTTCAGAGAAAGAATATCCAGGAAATACAGATTCTAACATAATCAGGAGACAATCTTTCAAACCAATATCCACTAGAAAATTTCATTCTGGATTACATCAATTAGCTCTGGTTATAAATGGAAAAGAATTTGAAAAAGTAGACTTTTCTTTACAGGCTTGATCTTTTGCTGAAAATAGCACCGATAAAACACCAGTATTTTAAAACATAATTTATTTACCTCACTCCTTTATCAATTGGAGCTTAATTACACCTTTATTAGTAAAACAGTTGACAACATAAACACCTTTTGATAGTTTTTGCACATCTACAGTTCTGCTAGTCAAAACTTCATCCAGACAAACTTTTCCATTGGCATTCGAAATACTAATTCTAGTCACATCTTTATTGCAAGTGATATTATTCTTGAAGGGATTTGGGTATACAATGGACTCATCTGCGGATACTTCGGTAATATCATTTATAAAATCAACACTAAACCCCTCTACATGAGCAGTATCACACTCGTTCATAGTAGTTAAAGACACATAAAAGTCTTCTCCACCTGTCATAAAGGAGACATCTTCAGTGGCATATTCGACACCATCAATCTCCCACAAATAGGTGTCAGCTCCATAAGATGTACTTACCAATTCACCTGACTCCCCATCAATAGACAAGTCAAAATCAGCGGTAAGGTCATACTCACCAACACTCCATTCAGAAAACTGATCAAAAACAACTGTTTTAACTGCTAACTTAATAATGTCAGCATCTGAATCTGAAATAGTAGAGTTAAACGTAATGTCTTCAGGGTTATCTCTAAACATTACTGTATAAAAAGAAACAGCTGCGGCATAAGAACCAATAGCAGAAGGATGGCTTCCATCTGATGCATATAAATTCATATCAGGATAGTTTTCTCTAATCCATCTCCACACTCTACCTACTGGAGAAACTATAGCTTCATTATCATCAGCCATAGTCAGGTAACTAGCGGCTAACAGGTCATCCATTCCCTCATAAGTACATATCGGTGGCCAAAACTCACAATTTGAGGCATCTCCATTTTCTCTTCCCCATGTCATATAAAAAACAGTCTCAGAACAAGGGCTATAAGTTTCAATTAAATCGTTCAGCGTCTCAGCATAAGGGAGACTTTCAACAGCTACTTGTGCTTCAGGAAAAGAAGGAATCTGGCTCTGTTCTTGAAGAATAACAAAATCCCAACTCCCTTCTTCTATCAATGATAATGTAGTGGCGTTAGTCGTGTGCCCTTCAAAAGTATAACCACCAGGAGTATTAGATGCAGTTATTAACTCCTCTCCCATGCTTTCCGCTATATCTGACACCATTTCTGGCATCTGATTGTAATAAGTATAACTGTTTCCTAAAAACAAAGCTCTAGTTTCATTTTGGGAAATTCCTTGAACAGAAAAACAGACGATAGCTATAATTCCGATTTTAATTTTTTTAATCATAATGACTTCAAATATAGAATAGTATACAAAACAAACTGTTAATATTATTCATATAAAATTGCGCAATGCCGCATAGAGACGAGCTATTCTATGTTTTCAATGAAACAAAAAGCTCAAAAGTTCGTAGACATACTTAAACTAACTATCCTCAAGACTCACTATCTTAGGATACCTCACTCAAAATGAAGAAAGCACTTTATATACTCACATTCTGTATAGCTGTACTTGCATTATTGTTAGATATTCAGAATAATCACTACTATATTATAGCGGTATCTCTCACTACCGCTTGTATTCTATTGATAACAGCTATTTACGGAGACACTGAAAACCAAAAGTATTTAAGATATATTACTTTCGGATTTATTTGTTGTTTTATAGCAGATTTATTTCCATTTTTCAGTCATAATTTTGTTTGGGAAATGACCTTCTACATATTAGCCAAAGCTTTATTTGCAGAGGCCTTCCGAAGCTATGGATCTCTTAAATTAAACTATAAAATTGTCGGGGTCCTGGCATTGTTTGGGCTATCAGTATTCATCTATCTTTCTAGTGCATTAGGAGAATTCTTAGTCCCTGCAGGTCTCTATTTAGGTATGATGCTTTATATGAGTTGGGCCGGTATAGCCTTACATAAGACGGGTAAATTGAAAAACTCAAAATGGGTGCTGTTTGCCATCATCCTTTGGTTTGTCTGTGAGTTATTATCAGCATTAGACAGGTATGGGCTTAACTCCATATTAGTAGGCCTTTTTGTACATATTTCTTATTGGACCGCTTTAGCATTCATAGGTTTCTCAGCTATTTCTTCATTTAGTTTTAGCAGTAAAAAATGTACAACATATGAGAATCTTTTCTCTCAAAAAGTTGACTTAAACTCTATGAATTAATCTATTAGATCTAGTCGCACAAAGTTCCAAAAGCGCCTAAAAACCCTCCTAAATCTGATACATTAATAGCTCCATCGCTATTAAAATCTCCTGCACAAGCTATTCCACATAATTCTGGAGCTGTAAATGCAGCCAAAAATGTAGCTTCACAGCTTACTTCTTCTGGAAAGTTGATAGTTATATCTATATCGGAAGCATCGGCCAGAAGGCTAGTCAACAAGAATTCATTTTGTCCTGAAGCAACAGAAAACTGGTTTCCGTTAATTTCTATTGAACTATACTCATCTGGATTATTATAATCTAAGATTACTTGCTGCAGAAACTCTCCCGTTAAAGCTTCACATCCCGTTTGTATGCCTAGTGAATAGCTATTTATAGAACATGCCGCTGGAGCTAATCCGAAACACTCACCATCAAACTCCCAAGCAGGCATTAGGTCGAGACCCAAATGTTTGATAGCTGTAGGTACTAAATCAATTATTCTAGGCGTATTTGAAAAATCTTCACAGTAAAAAGTCTCTAAACTTAAATCCCAACTCAATAATCCGTTCAGAGTAAAGTTTTGCGAAGCCAATTCTCCAAGCAACGAGCTTCCTGATCCTTCATCAATTCTCCAATGATTTCTTAATAAGGCAAAATCAGGATGACTGTTTGTAAGATGAGAACAAGAGT
>CAJXOV010000395.1 GCA_913057815.1 uncultured Flavobacteriales bacterium | reverse complement strand
AGAGGTCTCGTGGGCTCGGAGATGTGTATAAGAGACAGCCACTCACTACTGGAAGATGTCTAACATCAAACTGTTCCATTAGAATAAGTGCGTTTTCCCCACTTTCTCCGGGAGAAAGTACTGGTAAATCTTGTGATATAATTTCTGCTGCGTTCACTCTTAAAACTTTATGCTAATAATACACTTTAATCGATTTATACCCTATAAATTCAAGTTTAGTTACCACTATCTTTGTGCCGGAAAAATCTGACAAACCACTCTGATGACTAAACTCAGCGTTAACGTAAATAAAATAGCCACCCTCCGAAATGCTAGAGGTGGGAGTATTCCTAACCTAGTAGAGGCGGCTAAAAATATTGAAAGGTTCGGAGCCGATGGAATAACAGTTCATCCTAGGCCGGATGAACGACACATCAAGTATGCCGATGTCTATGACCTCAAAAAATCGGTGACTACTGAGTTTAATATTGAAGGATATCCTAATCAGCGTTTCATTGACTTAGTTTTGGATGTTAAACCTGAACAAGTAACTTTAGTTCCCGATCCTCCTGGAGCCCTTACTTCTAATGCTGGATGGGACACAGTAACTCATCAGGAAATGCTCAGGAAAGTAATTTCTCAATTTAAATCTGAAGGAATTAGAACCTCGATTTTTATTGAAACCAACCCTGTACTCATTCGCGCTGCTGTGGATACTGGAACCGATAGAATTGAACTATACACTGAAAGTTACGCTAAAGGTTATGTCTCAAACAAAGAAGCAGCAGTAAAGCCTTTTGTAGATTCATGCAGCCTAGCTTCTGAGTTAGGCCTTGGCATTAATGCGGGTCATGATTTAAGTTTAGAGAATCTCAGGTATTTCGCGTTGCAATGCCAAGGGCTGCAAGAAGTATCCATTGGTCATGCATTAATTAGTGATGCCCTTTATTTAGGTTTAGAAAATGCAGTAAGTATGTATAAAAGAGAATTGAGATGAAGTTGAACTTTAAAGTTAAAGGAGATTCTGGAGAACCACTAGTAATTATTCACGGTTTATTTGGATCGTTAGACAATTGGCAGACATTAGCTAATAAGCTTTCTGAATCGTTTACGGTTTACCTGATTGATCTAAGAAACCATGGAAAATCTTCTCACTCAGATGAACACTCGTATGAGCTCATGGCAGAAGATTTAAAGGAGTTTTTTGAAGATAATTTTTTGAATGACGTGAATTTGATTGGTCATTCGATGGGTGGAAAAACGGCTTTGCTATTTGCCGATAAATATCCTGAGTTTCTGGCTAAACTGATGGTGGTAGATATTGGTGTAAAAGGATATCCACCTCATCATACTGAAATCTTAAAAGGTTTAAATGCCATTCCACAGGGAGAACTTTCTTCTAGAAGTCAGGCAGATGAGATTTTGGTGAATTTTGTACCGGATTTTGCAACGCGCCAGTTCTTACTCAAGAATCTAACAAGAGATGAGCAGAAAAAGCTCGTATGGAAAATGAATCTACCAGTTTTAGAAAAACACATTTCTGAAATGGGATCCGAACTAGCCATAGAGAAAATTGAATTGGAAACAGTTTTCGTTAGAGGAGAAGTAAGTAATTACATACTAGAATCCGATTATGATTCTCTAAAAGAATTGTTGCCAAATTCAGAAATTGTGACTGCTTTAAAAGCAGGGCATTGGGTTCATGCAGAAGCTCCTGAGTTCTTTTATAACTCAGTAATGAGCTTTTTTGGTAACTAAAGTTACATCCATGGAACCAATTCCGTGATAACTTCGTAGAACCATCACTGAATAAAGACGAATTATCATGAAATTATACAAAATTAGTTACATCCTTATAGGAGCTTCTTTAGCTTTTTCATCATGTAAAAAGGATACGCCTGCCAAATGTGAGGATACCACTTCAGAATTAGATGTGAAACTTCAAGCTGCTATAGATGCGGCTACTGATGGTGAAGGAACAGCAGCGTTATTACTTCCTGAAAGTACTGACTTTACTAATATTCCTCAAGATCCACTAAACCCGATTACATCGGCTAAAGTCGAACTAGGTAAATTACTTTTTCATGAAACAGCTATAGGACTTAATGCTAAGTATGAAAACGGAATAGGTACATATAGTTGTGCTTCATGTCATCATGCTGCGGCAGGGTTTCAGGCCAATAGAAAACAAGGAATTGGAGATGGTGGTTCTGGTTTTGGAATAGCTGGTGAAGGAAGAGAGCCAAGTGATGAGTATTCTTTAGACAGTATAGATGTACAGCCAATCAGAACTCCTACGGCTATGAATGGAGCTTATCAGAAAGTGATGCTTTGGAATGGACAGTTTGGGGCTACAGGTATGAATGAAGGTACGGAAGACCTTTGGCCATTACTTTCACCAATATGGAATAATCAGTTTGGTCATGAAGGATTAGAAACACAAGCCATTGCAGGATTAACTGTTCATAGAATGGATTGTAATGATGAAATGGAAATACAAATGCCAGAATATGGAACTATGTTCGATGCAGCCTTTCCAGATGTGCCAGAAGATCTCAGAATGTCAGTCAGATTTGCTGGCTTGGCTATAGGAGCTTATGAAAGAACGTTATTATCTAACGCAGCTCCGTGGCAAGATTATTTAAGAGGAAACGAAAACGCCTTGACGAATAGTGAAAAGCGAGGAGCAGAGCTCTTCTTTAATAAGGCCAATTGTTATCAGTGCCATAATGGTCCTGCTTTAAATAGCATGCAGTTTGATGCAGTGGGAATGGCTGATTTAGATGGCCCAGGAATTTATGGAACAGATGGAGCAGGAGCCGAAGGAGCCAACAGAGGTAGAGGAGGTTTCACAGGAGATGCTAATGATGATTATAAATTTAAAGTTCCTCAGTTGTATAATTTAAAAGATTCACCTTTTTACGGTCATGGAGGAAGCTTCACTGATCTGAGGTCAATAGTAGAATATAAAAACAATGCAGTTCCTGAAAATGATATTGTTCCTTCGGGGCAGATTTCAGAACACTTTGTACCATTGGATTTATCAGATAGTGAAATCACAGATTTAGTAAACTTCTTAGAAAACGGATTGTATGATGGAGACCTGTTTAGGTATGTTCCACTTGAGCTTCCGTCTGGAAACTGTATACCAAATAACGACCCAGTTTCACAGTTAGATCAGGGATGTATTAACTAGGAAAATTAATTCGGAAAATATTTAAAAGCCACTCTCTCTGTCTCTTATACACATCTCCGAGCC
>CAJXOV010000394.1 GCA_913057815.1 uncultured Flavobacteriales bacterium | reverse complement strand
ACGGGCACCCTTCCAGGGAAGGGAATTAACTCTGCTTATGAGTTCAATTAGAAAATAGCTCAAACAAAAAAAGCCCTCAAAAAGAGGACTTCTAAATTTTGTTATTGAAACGCGATGAAAGCTCTCTAGTATTCAGGAAAGAACCCCGAACTTCAAACCCCTAACCTTCTAACTCTTCAGCCCAAAGGCTGAAGCCTAAAGGTGAATTACCTCATCATAAGCAGCTGCAGCAGCTTCCATTATAGCCTCACTCAATGTAGGGTGCGGGTGAATGGTTTTGATGATTTCGTGCCCTGTAGTTTCTAATTTTCTGATGGCTACTATTTCTGCTATCATTTCTGTAACATTAGCTCCTATCATGTGACCCCCTAGAAGCTCACCATACTTAGCATCGAATACTAATTTTACGAATCCCTCTTTATGACCTGATGCTGATGCTTTACCTGAAGCTGAGAATGGGAATTTACCAATCTTCACTTCATATCCTGCATCCTTAGCCGCCTGCTCTGTATAACCTACAGATGCTACTTCAGGCATACAATACGTACATCCAGGGATATTATTGTAATCTATAGCTTCTGGGCTTTGTCCAGCTATTTTCTCTACACATGTGATTCCTTCTGCAGAAGCTACATGGGCTAATGCTTGACCAGGAACACAATCTCCTATGGCATAATATCCAGGCATATTCGTTTGGTAAAAATCATTTACCTGAATCTTACCTTTCTCCACAATGATGCCTACATCTTCTAGGCCTATGTTCTCTATGTTAGAAATTACTCCTACAGCAGAAAGAACTACATCTGCTTCTATTTTTTCTTCTCCTTTCTTCGTCTTTACAGTAACCACACATCCTGCTCCTGAAGTATCTACTCCAGTTACTTCTGAACTTGTCATTACCTTTACTCCAGCTTTCTTAAAGCTCTTTTCTAACTGCTTACTTACATCAGCATCTTCTACAGGAACTATTCTGTCCATGTATTCTACCACAGTCACTTCAGTACCCATAGCGTTATAGAAATAAGCGAACTCTACTCCTATAGCACCAGAACCTACTACTACCATTTTCTTAGGCTGCTTAGGAAGCGTCATAGCTTCCCTATATCCTATGATTTTCTTTCCATCCTGAGGAAGGTTAGGAAGCACTCTAGAACGAGCACCTGTAGCTATAATGATATGGTCTGCAGAGTATTCTGTAGTGGCACCTTTATCATCTGTAACATTGATTTTTTTCCCTGGAGCTATTTTTCCAGTTCCCATAATCACGTCTATTTTATTCTTTTTCATGAGGAATTTCACTCCTCCACTCATTCCTTCAGCCACTGTTCTACTTCTCTTTACCACAGCACCGAAATCATGCTTGGCTTCTTTCACCTCTATTCCATAATCAGCCGCATGGTTGATGTAATCAAACACATTGGCACTCTTAAGAAGCGCCTTGGTAGGTATACATCCCCAGTTCAAACAGATTCCTCCAAGTGATTCTCTTTCTACTACAGCTACTTTTAAACCTAGCTGAGAAGCTCTAATGGCAGTTACATATCCACCAGGGCCCGTACCTAAAACTATTACATCGTATTTCATGTGCTTCTAATTTTTTTCGCGTTGCAAAGCTATTGAAATTTCAAGATTATTTGTGTGCTCAATTGATTATTTGGAGTTGAATTCAAAACTGTAGATTTTAGACTAACATTTGGAGACTTAAGACTCTATACATAAGACGCTAGACTTAATCGATTCTGCATAAATGTTGATTTGAAATTTTAAAAGCTTAAAACTCAAAATCACTTATTTTTAGCTTCTTAGTTTACTCAAGTATCCTACTTAATATGACTTTAGACCAATACATAGCCAAAAAGACAATCACTAATACATCTTATTTTTTTGAACTCTAGTCCAAACAGGTTTTTCCGAAAAGGGACAGGAACGCACCTACATCTGAAATGTTTAATGAATCGTCTCCTGTTAGGTCATTTTCACAATTTATAGGACAGCCAAACTCTAAGAGAAACTCTGTTAGATCGTCTATATTTCTAAATCCGTCACAATTGAAATCTCCTAAACATGGGTCTGGATCTGAAAACTCAGTAAGTTCATAAACAAATGCTGCTGATTCTTGGCATAGTGGATTAGTGGCTGTTACTAAATATTCAATGGCTCCTAGTTCAGTTATGGAGAAATCGATGCTGTTGGCTGTGCCTACTTCTTCTCCTAAATAGGTCCAAGATAGAGATTCTAAATGTGGATAGGTGCTGGTCAGTTCAAAGAGCTTACCTCCGCAATGTGAATGAACATCGGATACATAAACTGCTTCTCCTCCACATTCATGAATGGTGGTCCAAGTGGTATTGGTGACCACAGCTTCATTGTTATCGAAGTAGATAAACGCTGTGTTGTTTAGTTCTGTTCCTACTGGAAGATTTGCATGAGGGGTGATTTTATAGGAGATCAGCCCGTGTGAATCTGGTTCGTTATTTACAGAATCTGGCAGCTGGATGTTTTCAAAAAAGAAATCTACAACTCGTGTTTCTGAATTAATACTCGTCATTACTGAATGGGAATTAGCTACTATTTTGAGTGTACTTAAATCAAAATTGACATCTATAGTATCTTGAATTCTTACATCCTGTGCTGGGGCATTTCCCGTGTTTTGGAAACGTACTAGAAATTCTTGTTCTGTTTCTGGCAGTAACCAATGCTCATCGGTATAACCTAGAGGGAAGGCTTGCTTGTCATTGGGGTCATAAGCACATGCTACTTCCATGGTTAATTCTTGTTCTCCATAGGCTACTTGTTCTCCTTCATAATAACCATAAATTCTAGCGTGACTGGTAATGTATTCTCCTATGTGGTCTACTGTGGGAGTTAGTAAGTCTATGTCATAGAAAAACATTTCACCTGGAAGAAGATTTGCAAAGCTCATGTAGACCTTATTTCCCACTACAGAATCTATAGGTGTTACTTCTTGATGACCTTGGAAGAGAGCATTGTACTCAACTTCTACTATTCCATCTATAGGTACATTTCCCATGTTACGGAAGCAGATGTTATGGTTAGAATAATCATTGCACAGAAATCCATTACCATTAGGGTAAAGATCTATGCAGATGGCAAAGTCAGGTTCTTCATTAGAAACACCAAATAGAAGATGAGTAGAAGTGCTGATAGATGCATCAAACATCTGCGGAATGTCAGTTGTATTGAACGGAAAAACTAGTTTTTCCGTTCAATACAACTGACAT
>CAJXOV010000393.1 GCA_913057815.1 uncultured Flavobacteriales bacterium | reverse complement strand
ACTTTGGTCTTCTTTATCAGTTTCGCAGCCGGAGTTAGCTATTTATTCACCAAGAACAGAAAGCGGAAATCTAAAAGCAGAAAATTTCTCCTTTCAAAATTCTAGTCAACTTGAAACGAGTTTAACTCAAGATGAGGTTAGTGAATTAAATGGAGAAGATTCAGCGGTGCAATACGCGGAAAAATCGAATTTAGAACCAACACTTATAAAAAAGACTACAAAACATAGAAGGGCTTTTCTTCATTCAACAAATTCAAAGAATAACTCTCTATTATATCCTAATACAAACTCGTCTGATGTTGGTGAATCCTTTGTGAAGAACATCAGTGATTCTAATCTTGACGGTGTATCCATGGGGACAGAAAATGAAGCTAAAGCTAAAATTTATCCAACTAGCGTAAGTTCTATGGATGTTTTGGATGCTGATTCGAATTCAAAAAACCAAGAAGTTTCAACTGAAGAAACGGTGTATTTAAAACTATTAAATTCTAGAGAAGGACAGTTTCCAGGATTCACTTTGAAAGACTTAAATTCTAATCCAGCTCAATCTCTAGAGGCAGGAAACCCATTCAACCTTAGTATATACACCGGTACATCTAAGTTGTATACGAATTATAAAGAAATTAGCAATTCTGCTGGGCTTTCAGATAGCTTAAACTCGAGTATTACAGCAGAGTTAGGGTTCAGAATCGGAGCTACCACTGTGGTGAAAAAAGGGAAAAACTGGAATTTATCTGCTGGATTGGAGTACGGAATTTCTAAAGATAGATTCGATAAAGTGTTAATAACCGACACTATGGTTTATAATGATGAATCCAGCCAGGTGTTGATTCCAGCTCAGAACATTAGAACTGTAAGACATTTTAATAGTTTGAAGACGTTTAGTATTCCTGTTGAGTTTAAGTTGTACAAAGATTGGTCGAACGTAAGATTAAGTTTAGGAGCTGGAGCCAGCTATTCACTGGTTTTAAGTCAAGAAGGAAGAGGTCTTCAAGACGAAATTACAGTAGTTGACTATTCACAACAGAACAAGAGATATTCGAACTTTTTAAGCCTTAGAACTACGCCATCATTAGGATATAAGGTCTCTGAAAAAGTAATGTTAGAGGCAGTTTGTACATTCAGTTTACAATCTCATACGAATCAATCCTTTGGAGAATTAAAAAGTAATTCTGTGGCTATTATGCCAGCTATCGGTGTCATGTTTAATTATTAGAGAGTTGTAGGTCAGCTAAATAGTTTTAGGCAGGTTTAGGATTGTTTTGTATACTTACTGTACAAAACTGATAATAAATGAAACTCTTTGTCTTCTGTTTTCTAGTTGTGTTGGCTTTTTTTTCGGCCTCCGCTCAGATCCCTGATTACTTTGCTAATAATCCTGAATGGAGAATTGATGCTTCAGGAGACCCTCCTTGTATATATCATAATGAAAAAGTATTTTTTGTGGCAGGAGATAGCATTGTAGATGATATTTCTTATAAAGTGCTTAATCATAGATTTTATAAGACTTATTCTTTGGAAGGTCCAGGAGCTAATAGTTGTCCTGGCCCGGCTTACTATGAGGGTTTTTATGGTCTGTATAGACAAGCGGGAAGAATAATTTATAAATCCGAATGGGATAATGAAGAAGAGATAGCTAACTACAACTACCAGGTGGGAGATAGTATTTTTCAAGATGGATATTTTACTGGTGGAATTATAGATTCTATTTCTGTAGAACAAATCGGAGGTCAAGACAGGCTACAGTTCTGGTATGATGATGTTCTGGATGGAGGATATCATAGTTTTATAGAGGGAATATCTTCTGTTAGTGAGAACAGCGGAGAATTATTTAGCACTTATGCGGGTATTTTTATGAGTATGTATAACCCGCATTATATCTGTTTTAGTGAAAACGGTGAAACTGTACATGAGAACCCGAATAATTGGGAAGGAGATTGTTATTTCGATGTCTCTATTGCAGAAAATGAATCTATAAAAATTGGAGTTAATCCTAATCCATGCCATAGCAAAGTTGCTTTTAGTTCTAATGAAAGTGGATTTTTCAAAATTCTTAATTCTGCTGGTCAAGAAGTAATGAAAGGTGAGGTTCTAAAGGGGGAACAAACATTGACTATAGATGGCTTAGCTATGGGAGTTTACTTCATTCAAGTCACTTCTTTGAAAGCAGAGTTTGCTAGTCATCGACTGGTTAAAATGTAGTATTGTGTCCCTTTATCTATTCTGATTTGTTCAGATGTAATTTTAGTTTCAATAATTACTGAAACTATAAAAACATTTAGTATATTTGTTTGGTATTAGAAAACAATGAAGCTAAAAGAAGCACATAACGAATTTATAGGAGCCTGGGGAAGTCTAGGAAGTAGCTGGGGGGTAAATAGAACCATGGCTCAAATTCATGCGCTTTTATTAGTGAGCATAGAACCACTTTCAGCAGAAGACATTATGGAGAAGTTGAACATTAGCCGTGGAAACGTGAATATGAATGTGCGCACTCTTATAGATTGGGGATTGGCAGACAAACGTTTTGTGACAGGAGAAAGAAAAGAATTCTTCGTAGCTGGAAAAGACGTTTGGGGAATGGCTAAACAAGTGGCTAGAGAGAGAAAGAAGAGAGAGTTAGAACCATTGCAACGCACACTAGAAAAACTGAAATTAGATAAAGTAAATACACCAGAGGAGAAAGAATTTCAGAGCCTGGTAAAGGAGTTAGGACAGTTCGCGGACAGCGCTGATGGGTTGTTAGGAAAGTTTATCAACTCTAAAAAGAATTGGATATTTAAATTGGCTAGTAAATTATAGTCTCTTTTTTTGAATAGAAGTTTCACTAAATATTGAAAGTTATGAATGCAGGAATAGCTAAAATAATACTGAGATACTTGATGGCTTTAGTTTGGCTGTTAAACGGTCTTTTCTGTAAGGTATTAAACTTAGTACCCAGGCATCAAGCTATAGTAGGGGAGTTACTGAATGCTGAATGGTCAAGAGAGTTAACTATACTTATAGGGCTAGGTGAAATATTTATAGCGTTTTGGATTGTATCTAATTTGAAGGTTAAACTTCATACCATTCTGCAGGTTTTTTTGGTAGGTGTGATGAATGTTTTAGAGTTTTTATTAGTTCCTGAACTTCTTCTCTGGGGTAAATTAAATATAGCATTTGCAGGGATTTTTATTCTTTTAGTTATTTATCATTTTTATCTTAATAGTCATGAATAGATTAAAAAATCATCCTTTCGGAGTCTG
>CAJXOV010000392.1 GCA_913057815.1 uncultured Flavobacteriales bacterium | reverse complement strand
TTTTAGCACTGTAACTTCATTTACGTATCCTTCTTTATTAATGACAAACGTGAGAAAGACTTTTCCTTTAAAGTTAAGATTACCAGCAGGATTCTCTAAATTATCTTCGATGAATTGCATGATTTTTTCTTCTGTACACTTATCTGCATTTACAGTGTTGTCAATTTCACAACCTATCCAAATAGGCCTGATTTCAATTACATTCCAATCTTTTGAATCTGTAATTACTTGTTCTTGAGCAAGCAAAACAATTGAAAAAACAGAAACACCAATTAGAAAAAGTAATTTCATGTTTCTAAATATTTAGTTGAAGCACCTATTGAAGCTTAAAATGTACAGGTATAGTTAAAGTAACAGCTATTGGAAAGCCTCTTTGAGTTCCAGGTATAAACTTTGGAAGCAATTTGGTGACTCTTATCACTTCCATATCAAGAGATTCATGAATTCCTTTAAAGATTTCAACTTTAGTAACCTCACCATCCTTATTCACTGTGAAATCAACCCAAACAGTTCCTTCAAATCCATTGTCTTTGGTTTCAGCAGGATATGATGTGTTTCTGCTGAAGAAGTTAATGATGGCTAGTTGAGTACATTCCTGCTGGAGTTTTCTAGATTTAAAATCTTCACATCCTAAATAGATAGGATAAGTCTCCCTCACTATGCCTATAAAGACTGGTTCAGGAGTTACATCTTCTATAACCTCTTCTGGTTCTTCGAAACCATCTTGAGTCCAGCTTATGGTGGATAAAAAGAGGCCAATGGAAATAAAAATTAGTTTCATAAAGAATAGTTATAAGTATCTAACCTAGATACGTCTCTATAAATTTAAACATCGTAAAGATCTTTATGTTCTATTTGACTTCATTGTTTCTCTACATATATTTATAAAACTATACATATCCATATGCCTGGTTCAGGCATGATTGCCTACTCCTTCATCACCTTCACCCTATAAATAGCTCCCAGTTCATTTCTTAATACTATGATATATGTACCAAGTGACATTTCCGATAAATCAAATTCTTGAGAATTTTGGCTTCTTTTGAATTGCCCTGTTTTGCAACGCTGACCAGTTAAATTGTAAACATCATAACTGAACGAATTTCCTATAGGAAGTGAAACTGAAAGAGAACCATTTGTAGGAATTGGAAATGCCTTAAGGTGTTTCATATTAGACTGTTCTGCTAGAGAATTATCAAAGTTAGAACAGCCAACAAATGAAAATTCTGCAGCTGAAGCCCATGGGCCATCATTGATTTCAGAAAGTGCTACTAGTCTGAAGTATCGTCCTATAATCGGAGTATCAAAGTCTAATGTTTGGGGTGCTCCGGTGTTTTCAAAAGTCCCTGAATTAATGGCTGTTCCCCAATCGTCAAGGTCTGATGTGATGTACAGTTCATATTCACTGATTCTCCCGTTTTCGCCTTCCTGTCTGGTTAAGTAGGTGAAATTATAAAGCTCATAGTTCAACCCTAAATCTACTTGGATTTCATGTGGATATTCATCTGTTCCTGAACTCCATCTGGTATGCCAGATTGTAGATGGATCACCATCAAAGGCCATCGTAGCTAAACCTGGCCATCCTGTTTCTTCACTGTCTACATATAATAGCTCCCAATCTTCTTTCGGTAATCCTGCTGGGTTACTACAGTCTTCTACTGAAGGGCAAGTGGTAGCCGTAACCATGTCCGTGATTACCTTGTTGTATTCTTGTCCGTTTTGCGTCAGCGTAAAATCTACCGTGTATGAACCGGGCTGACCTAAAACTACCTTAGGGTTTCTCAAATTGGCATCAGAGATGTATTCTGGTGCGGGAGTGATTTCCCAATGCCACGTTACGTTTTCATGATTTACTATGGAATGGTCATCGAAATAAAGCGTGTCGGTCATGCAGTTATAAAACGACTTTTCTACCCATGGATTTATGATTGGAGTGAATGCAGTTTCTTCCATATCCGACTCCCAAATCCCTGAAGTTCCTGATACTCTAAGTTTACTATCTCTAAAGAAAGGTAATGCTAGATTCACCTGTGTTCCCGCTGGGTATCCATCATTAAATAATTCCCATTCCGTTCCGTTTTCATAGCGCATATACACTTTGGCGTTTTCTCCATTTCGGGCATTGGTAAATAAATAAACGATGTCTAAATCATTTTCTGTGGGCTGTGTTACAATATTTTTAGTGTATTCGTTTAATCCACCAGTCCAATCTTCCCATGAGTCTCCTCCATCTGTAGATTTGAATATTTCACCTATATCTTCAGACCACGTTCCGTTCTGCAAACAAGCGTAAAGGGTATTTTCATTATTATGAGAAATAGCAAAAAATAACTTTCCTTCCCAATAAGCACTTCCATAAGGAGACTGAGTTAAAGAAGGCTTTGAAACCCATGTCAATCCACCGTCATTACTTCTCTGAAGTCCGGAACCGTCTACATCTGCATAAATCACATCAGGATTACTATAACTTCTCTGTAGGTATTTAACTGAGTTTCCAAAATCATGAGTTAAATCCCACGTAATTCCCATATCCATACTCGTCCAGAATCCGTTTCCTTCACCGATATTTATCTGCCCGTAGTAGTTTGGATGAATAATCATATTGCTACGCCTACCACCATACTCAAACATGTTAGGGTATTTACTGTAAATGAATCGTCCTTCTGGTTCACCTTCTGCTGTAGCAGGTAAAATCCACCCGTTTCCTAAATCATTGAAGGCTACATGCCTGCTTTTGCCTTGCAATACCCAACCAGTAGGCGACTCTGCTCCTCCCATTCTCAAAGCTTTAGGCTGGTAAAAATCCGCAATGGCGGTATTTCCGTTGTGGTACCTTCCTCCTACTACTATGTCTTCATTCCATCCTTGGTCGAATCCCCACATGTCTGAACCGACTAGTCCATTATTCCGCGCAAAATAATTATCGGTATTGCTATAATGGTCTGTAGAGTATGTGAAACCACCATCTGTAGCTATCCACATGTTTCCGTCTTCAAGCATTTTTATGTGCTGCACATCTGGGTGAATGGCATAATCTCCATTATAACCTCCTACAGCGGTAAAGTTTTGACCTCCATTAGAAGATTTGAAAACTGTAGTAGTTCCTACAAACATCAAATCAGAATCATTGGGGTCTATCTCCAATGCCAAGTCATAATAACCTTGTCCATTGTTCATAGGAAACTGGTTGGTGTCTCCTGTAGCCAGTAAATCCCAAGTGTTTAATTCTAGATTCGATTTATAAAGAACC
>CAJXOV010000391.1 GCA_913057815.1 uncultured Flavobacteriales bacterium | reverse complement strand
AGATGTAGAGAGGTCTCGTGGGCTCGGAGATGTGTATAAGAGACAGGCTCTGTAATAAGCTCCTGAAGCCTTCACCAATCTATAATTCTTAGATCCATCTGCTTCGAATTGAGTGTTTTTTCTAGTTTCTCTGCCTAAATAATAAACAGATTTAACTGCTATCCTATTTGAAAAAGGAAGATTTAACTCTTTCATTTCTTCATTTAAAGAAATGGTATCACTCCAATTTCCTTCAGAAAAATATCTGTAATATAATTTAGACTGATCTCTTGGGACAGGAGCAAAAAGCTGCCAGGCTTGCCGAAATTGTGGCTTTACATACTGATCCGAAAGGTAACGGACATCAGGCTGGGACCATTCAGAAGGAGCTACCGCAATAATTACTGCAGTAAAATGCACAGCTAAAGCCCCCAATCCCACGAGGGCTATACCTT
This sequence comes from uncultured Flavobacteriales bacterium, assembly GCA_913057815.1. Lineage (GTDB taxonomy): Bacteria > Bacteroidota > Bacteroidia > Flavobacteriales_D > Sanyastnellaceae > ASP10-05a. Next base: position 2,818 of record CAJXOV010000391.1, on the reverse strand, counting down.
TCAATATTTGTTTTCTTAACTTCAATGATATGTTAATCAGTAAACCATTCAAAGGTAAAATTTCTGATGGTAATAAGTATTTTTGTTAGAAAATTATACTCATGATAGCTGCTAATAATCCCTCATTAAAAAGTTGGGTAGAAGTAAAAGAAAACTCAGATTTCCCCATTCAAAACTTACCTTTTGGGGTGTTCAAAACCGAACAGCTATCTCCTAGAGTAGGCGTAGCGCTTGGCGAATACATTATTGATTTGAAGTCTTTACATATATTAGGATATTTCACTAACCTTCCTTTTACACTTGATGACTTTAACTCTGAGTATTTAAATGGAATTATCAATAAAGGGAAAATTGCAACGCGAGAGCTTAGAGAAAGATTAAGTGTCTTATTTCAGTTAGACAACAATGAGCTACAAGGCAAAGACCACCATGTAAAACAGTCACTAATAAAGCAGGAGAATGCTCAAATGTTACTTCCTGTGGATATTAGAGACTACACTGATTTTTATTCTAGTATCGAACATGCAACGAACGTAGGAACTATGTTCCGTGACCCAAATAATGCACTACTTCCAAACTGGAAACACCTTCCTGTAGGTTATCATGGAAGAGCTTCTTCTATAATAGTTTCAGGAGAAAACTTTCACCGACCTAAAGGACAGCAGAAGCCAAACGATCAAGATCCTCCAGTTTTCGGTCCTTCTAAGTTATTGGACTTCGAATTAGAGATGGCCTTTATCACTTATCCTGGAAAAGAGTTAGGTGATAATATAACTACAGATGAAGCTGACGATTACATTTTTGGATTATGCCTTTTTAATGACTGGTCTGCCAGAGATATACAAAAATGGGAATATATTCCCCTTGGACCATTTTTAGCCAAGAATTTCGCCTCTTCAGTATCCCCATGGATTGTTCCTTTGGATGCTTTCGAACCATTCAGGATAGATGGACCTGTTCAGGATGTGAAGGTTTTACCTTATTTGGAATATTCTGGAAAGAAAAATATTGATATCGAGCTGCAGGTAAGCATTCAACCCGAAAACTCTGAGGAGTCAGTAGTTTGTGAATCTAACTTTAAATATATGTACTGGAACATGAACCAACAGCTGGCTCATCACACCATAAACGGATGTAACATAAATGGTGGAGATATGTTAGCAAGTGGGACTATTAGTGGTCCTACTCCTGATTCATACGGCAGCATGTTAGAACTTTCATGGAGAGGATCTAAGCCTCTTACGTTAAAAGATGGAGCTGAACGAAAGTTCATCAATGACAATGACACCGTAATAATGAGAGGTCACTGTAAAAATGAAACTACGAGAATAGGTTTCGGAGAAGTAAAAAGTAAAGTATTACCTACTAAATAAATGGAAAAAGACATTGATTTAGAGTTAGAAAAGAAAGAAATTCTCAGAAGGTATAGAGGCCTACTTAGAAGCGCAAGTAATTCTATAACTCAAACCGAAAAAAAGACCATACGAAAAGCCTTTGACATAGCTCTAGAGGCACATAGTAGTATGCGAAGAAAATCGGGTGAGCCATATATCTATCATCCAATAGCCGTGGCTAGAATCGTAGCGGAAGAGATGGGGCTAGATACTGTTTCGATAGTTTGTGCTCTGCTACATGATACAGTAGAAGACACTTACATAACTTTAGATGACATCGAAAATGTTTTTGATACCAAAACAAAAGATATAATAGATGGTTTAACTAAAATTAGTGGTGTATTTGATCACTCTACATCTGCACAAGCCGAAAATTTCAGAAAAATGCTTCTGACTCTTTCTGATGATATAAGGGTTATACTTATAAAGCTGGCTGACAGGCTTCATAACATGAGAACCTTAGGCAGCATGCCGCTGGCCAAACAGCTGAAAATTGCCTCGGAAACATCATTTATGTATGCTCCATTGGCACATAGATTAGGTCTCTATAAGGTGAAAACTGAATTAGAGGATTTAAGCTTAAAGTATAAAGAACCAGAAGTATACAAGGAAATAGCAGGTAAACTTAAATCTACAAAGTCTGCTAGAACTCGATTTGTAAATCAGTTTATACAACCGTTAAAAGAAGAATTAGACTTACAAGGATTTAAAGCAGAGATAAAAGGAAGACCCAAATCCATTTTTAGCATTTGGAATAAAATCCTCACAAAGCATGTAACATTCGAGGAGATATACGATGTTTTTGCTATCCGAATAACGATTGACGAATCAGATCTCACTAAGGAAAAAGCTGAGATATGGAGAGCTTATTCCATTGTTACGGATTTTTATCAGCCAAACCCTGACCGTCTTAGAGATTGGGTTTCCATGCCAAAAGCCAACGGGTATGAATCTCTACACACCACTGTAATGAGTACTAAAGGGCAATGGGTAGAAGTCCAAATCAGAACTAAGCGAATGGATGAAGTAGCAGAAAAAGGATTTGCCGCTCATTGGAAATACAAAGAAAATACGGACGCCAATAACAAATTGGACATTTGGCTAGCCCAAGTAAGAGAAATCTTAGAAAATGGATCAGAAAACTCTCTCGAGTTTATTGATAATTTCAAACTAAATCTTTACAGTGAAGAAATATTTGTATTTACACCTGATGGAGATTTAAAAACACTTCCTAAAAGTGCTACTGCTTTAGATTTTGCATTTCACATTCATACTCAGGTTGGATCACATTGTATGGGAGCCAAAGTCAATTCAAAACTGGTTCCTCTGAGTCACATGCTTAAAAGTGGTGATCAAATAGAGATTATTACTTCTAAAACTGTCTCTTATACACATCTCCGAGCCCACGAGACCTCTCTACATCT
>CAJXOV010000390.1 GCA_913057815.1 uncultured Flavobacteriales bacterium | reverse complement strand
CTACACCTCTCTATTCGTCGGCAGCGTCAGATGTGTATAAGAGACAGCTAAAGGAGTACATAATATCTTCTGGCTCGAGTAGTACTGTCTGACATTTGTATGTTCTTCCAGGGTTATAATGAGCCCCACCTACTGGATATTTATCTCCAACTAGATCTATAATCTGCCCATTTCTTACTATCACCGAATTTTGATTGGCACCAGCAAACTGGAGAGTTAAATCTTCCCTATCTATTAACGCTACAGAAACAGCCATTCCATCATCTAAATTCTCTTCCTTTTCCTGCTGTAATAAGTTAATTAACTTTTTGTTGGTAAGGTTTAAAATTTCATTAGGTCTAGTCACACCATAATTCACCACTATTTCATTAAAAATAGTATTTCCTAAAACAGACATCATAGCTCCTGGAACTCCATGTCCAGTACAATCAGCATGAATCAAAATATACTTCTCAGTTCCTTTTACTTTATGATGCCAGTAAAAATCTCCGCTTACAGTGTCTTTTGGTAAATTGATAAGAAAGAAATCATTGAAATCAGTTCTCAACAAACCGTTGTCAGGCCACAAAGCCTGCTGGATTCTTCTAGCATATGAAATGCTGCTTTTTATTTCATGCTGTCTATATTCAGCTAGTTTAGATTTTTCCTCTTCAAATTTGTTTTGCTTTTTTTCAACTGAAATAACTCGTGCAATGAATTTAAACATAGCCAATCCTATTACCATATAAAATAGCATACTATAAAAAGCATTTTGAAGAAGAGAAGACCTCGCACCAGTCAAAAACTCGTTAAATGGTAAATCCATTTCTATAGCCCCTATAACTCTTCCATCTAAAGTTCTAATAGGCGTAATAACAGATAGCCACTGCCCTCGTTCTGTTTCGTATTCTTCTAACCTTCCTCCTTCATAGTATAAATCATGAAACTCTTCGGGGGTATCACTATAGGCATTTTTAAAGTATGGATCTTCATCAGATGTTATTCCAAACTCAAAAGCAGAAGTTTCTTTATTCCTATGAACAGTATAAATAGAAGATTTTAGCTCATTTGCTAAAAAGCATTTTCTTAATAGGTCATGGTATTTATTATAAACTGCAGAATGAGAGCTTACCTCAAGGCTATCCAAATGAGAATTCATTAGAGAATCCAATTCAACAGGGTTAATTCCCGAAATCAAAGCATTAGAAACAGCTTCTAATTTATCTAATTCCTGCGTCTTAGCTTGGTGTATACTATTGAAATAGTTGAAACCAATAAAGTAAGAAGTAAGAATTACAAGCCCGAGAAAAATAATGACAAACACTTTTCCAGCACTAAAATTGAAAGTAGACTTCATATAAATAAGTGAGACAATTTGGTGTATACACTTACTCTATCAAAACTGAAAAGTTACACTTTACTCACTTTTCTCTTTTAATTCAAAATCTTCAAAATACATCATATGCATTCCGTGGTTCTCAAATCCAGAATCTGGGCCGACAGCTTTGAAATCAAACTTTATGTCTACTAATCCGTCTTCGGACATTTCTTCAAAATAAAATGGGAAATCCAATCCGTAGTCAATAAGTCCGGTTCCATAGTAAAGCATGATATCGTGCCCGAGTATACTATACTCATCTATGACATCATCATACTTCACCATATATTCCTTCTGAAAGTCAGAACTTTCATCAGAATTATAATTCCCTGAAAACGAACTTGGAATATGGACATTAAATCTATTCCTAATAGCCCCATCTATATACTCACTATCCATCCACTTGTCAGTTAGAATCAATGTCAGATTTTCATGTTTATTGATAAAAGGTAGAATATTCACCAATGTCCCAAGTGATACTTTCTCTTCAGTAGGCATAACCAGTATATTCTCCCTTGAACTAGATAAAATGGCTTTTAAAGACGTAGCTGTTAACTTCTCTACATCAATTTCAATCAGTTTTCTTTTTTCCATGGCAGCGCTATCAGACAAAGTCCGGTAGAATTCTTTTTTAAACACCTGTATATTCCTTTTGTCTTTGACCCATTTAGTAGTTATTAAAATAACATTTGGGTTATCCTTTAATCCTGCCACATAAGCTCCAGCTTCTCCCATCAAGGTACTTCCTGCTGGTGTCACCTTACTCACATTGGCATTACTTAATAGAATCTTTCCACTTTGTGGAGTAGGACAAACTACATGGGCATCATTTCCTTTAGCAATTTCTATAACCTTAGATATAGCCTCTTTTTGAAAAGGACCGATGAAAAGATCCATTTTATGTAAACTTTCATCACTAGCTAGTACTTTGATCTGATCCTTATTGTTTGTAATATTTAATACATGCAGATCCATGATTAAACCCTTTTCTTTCAGCTTTTCAGCTGCTATAGAGGCTCCTCTATAGAAGTTCAAGGCTATGCTCTGGATTCTCTTTTCTCTGCCTGATAATTCTTCGCTTACAATTTTATCTGAATACAAGGGAAGAGCCAAAGCCACTGAATATTTGGATTTATACGGATTTTCACTTTTAACTTTTGGTTTCCAAGAATTAATCACATCTGTTAAAGACTCTCCATTTTCTGAACTTAAAGTTTCAATCGGAATGGGCAAATTTATTATTTGTCCTGCTTTTAACCCTTCAGGTAAACCATTGTTTATATCTAAAATATCCTTAATCTTAGTCTCATACTTCTTACTCACTCCGTAAAGCGTTTCACCTGGAAGAACTTGGTGAGTTTTCCATTTTGACTTTTCGAAATTCACAGGTGGTGACACATTAACAGCTGAATTGACATCATTCACTGGTATTTTTAACTCTTGTCCTTTTTTAATTCCTGAGTTAGCCTCTGTATTTAATTCTAAAACATCATTAATATCCACCGTATATCGCTTACAGATAGAGAATAGAGTTTCTCTTTTAAGAACTCTATGAATCAAAAATCCACCTTCAATTCTAATCGGGTTTTTAATTTCTCCAGGTTTAAAATTTGGATTAACTGGAATATAAATAGTCTGTCCTACTTTCAAACCTTGAGTCAATAACACTTCATTATAAGCCCTTATCACCTCTTCCTCAGAATCGTAAAGAGTAGCTATAGCGTATAGAGTATGTCCTGCTTCTACTTTATGTTGGTAGTATTTTTCTCCTTCTTTTTCTACAATAGTAAAGTCCTGTCCTACAGCAATTGTAGAAATTAGTAAAAATGAAAAGCCAATTAAAATATTCTTAATCATAAATTGTAAGTAAATCAATATTACAAACGTAATATCATGCCAATTATTAATTT
>CAJXOV010000389.1 GCA_913057815.1 uncultured Flavobacteriales bacterium | reverse complement strand
CGAGATGTAGAGAGGTCTCGTGGGCTCGGAGATGTGTATAAGAGACAGTGGTTTAATAGCCAATGAAAAAAGCAGGTTTTTGAATCAACTTGAGCATGAACTGCCTAAGTACTCATCTACTGTAATTAACTATAAAACGGCACAGTCTGAAACCGGTTCAGAGCATTTAAAAGAAACCAAAATAACCAAGACTGAAGAGCATCGAGAGAAAATTAAAGCGCTGCTGGCTAGAGGGATTTCAGCTTCTGCTATGAATACATTTATCAGTTGTCCCGCAGATTTTTACTATAAATATATCGTAGGACTGAAAGAACCAGATAAGATAGACGAGGTAGTGCACCCGAGTATTACCGGAAGTATTTTACATGACACCTTAGAAGAACTTTACAAGCCTGTGGTAGGAAAAGTGCTGTCTGAGTCTGAGATGAACGGAATAATAAAAAAATCAAAGACTGCATTGGATGAGGAAGTAGAAAGGAAACACCTCACCGAAGTAATGTCTGGAGGGGAGAATAAGTTGGAATATTTGGTCATGAGTCAGAAGCTTCAGAGTTTTCTGAAATGGGAGCTTTCCGAGGTGAAGAAACTAGAAAAACAAGGCAGATTCATTACCATTGTCTCTCTAGAACAAAAGTATAAAGCATCTATTTCCGGAATTCAGACACCTGATGGAACTCCAGTAGTTTTGTCTGGATTTATTGATAGAATTGACCGTGTGGGAAATGAACTAAGGATAGTAGATTATAAATCTGGGAGTGTAGATCAATCAGATTTGAATTTAGCAGAATTGTTGGGTTTTACTGGAGGGAAAAAAGGAAAAGCGTTGCAATTGTTAGTGTACGGTCTTCTGGTAGGGCAGCAATCACCAGAGTATTTAAGTGAAGGGTTTACTGTGGGGAATGTCTCTTTGAAGAATATCTCTAAAGGTCTTATAAATGTGAGAATTAAAAAAGATAAGAAGTATCAAGAAGTAAAAATCACTTCTGAATTCAGTGAAGAAATAAAAGAATCATTCAATACCATTTTCCAGGAAATGATGCACGGAATAGAATATTTCCAGCATGATGAGGACGCTAAGTATTGTGATTTTTGTTTGAAAGATTAATTTCTTCTAATTACACATTACTTTAGCTCCGTTGAAGAAAGTACTCATTATAACATATTACTGGCCGCCTAGTGGTGGAGCTGGAGTTCAGCGTTGGTTGAAGCTGAGTAAATATTTCCCTGAAAGTGATTGGCAGCCTATTATTTACACTCCTGAAAACCCTGAGTATCCTGCTATAGATGAGCATTTGATAAAAGATGTGCATCCGGATATATCGGTTGTGAAAACGCCTATATGGGAACCTTATGCACTCTATAAAAAATTCACTTCTAAAAAGAAAGACGCCAAATTAGGAGCAGGTTTTACTACTGAAAAAGGAGAGATAGGAAAAGCCGAAAAAATGGCTAGATGGGTGAGAGGAAATATGTTCATTCCTGATGCACGTAAGTTTTGGATAAAGCCTAGTGTTAAATTTCTAACTAATTACTTAAAGGAGAATCCAGTGGATGCTATCATTAGTACAGGTCCACCTCATAGCATGCATCTAATAGCCCTAGGTGTAAAAAAGAAATTAAATATTCCGTGGATAGCAGATTTTAGAGATCCCTGGACCAACATTGATTTTATAGAAGAGTTAAGATTAACCGATAAGTCGATGGCTAAACACCATCGACAAGAAACTGAAGTGCTGACCAATGCAGATGTAGTATCTACTGCCTGGTATTTAATGAAAACGGAATTCAGTGAAAAAATTGAATCTGATAAAATCAAAGTGATTTTAAATGGATTTGATAAAGCTGATTTTTCATCTGAGAAAGTCGATTTAGACAGGAAATTTACCATAGCTCATTTAGGCTCATTTTCTCCAACTCGAAATGTACCATTGCTCTGGGAGGTGTTGGGAGAATTAGTAAAAGAAAATCCCGAATTTTCAAGTGATTTAGAGATAAAAGTAGCAGGTCAAGTAGATGGTTCTGTACGGAATGATATTGATAAAAACGGCCTAACAACTCACTTAAAAGATGCGGGTTACGTTTCACATGGAGAGGTAGTTAAGTTTATGAGCTCTTCTCAAGTTTTATTGTTAGTAGTGAACCAAACCAAGGTAGCCAAAGGCATCATTCCAGGGAAAGTCTTTGAATATTTAATGAGTAGCCGGCCAATTTTAGCCATCGGCCCTAGAGATGGAGATATAGCCAAGCTTTTAGTGGAAGTAAACGCAGATCCTATTATTGAATATGATGAAAAGACTGACATGAAGTCGAGAGTTTTGGCTTCCTATGAGGCATATAAAAAAGGTACATTGCACAGCCAATATAAAGGCTTAGAAAAGTACGATAGACGAGCATTAAGCTTAGAGTTTATTTCTATTCTTAATGACTTAAATGAAAGATCACTAGCATGAAAATTCTTACGGTAGTAGGCACTAGACCTAATTTTATAAAAATCACTCAATTTAACAGAGTGTTTGACTCCATCGAAAACATAGAGCTTAAAATTGTTCATACAGGTCAGCATTACGATCATAAAATGAGTACAGTTTTCTTTGATCAATTTGGATTTCAACCAGATATTTTCTTGGATATTGTACAAAAAATTCCTGGGCCTCAAACAGGAGAAATCATGATGAAACTAGCTGAGCTATTCATCGAAGAAAAACCAGATTTAATAATAACACCAGGGGATGTTAATTCTACTCTTGCCTGTAGTTTAGCGGCCAATAAATGTGGAATTAAAGTGGCTCATTTAGAGAGTGGTTTGAGGAGTAATGATAGAACGATGCCTGAGGAAATTAATAGAATCCTTACTGACGAGATTACAGATATGTATTTCGTAACAGAGCAGAGTGGTTTGGATCATTTAAGAGCTGAAGGAAAAGACGAAAACAAGATTCACTTCGTAGGAAACACTATGATAGATACGTTGGTAGCTTTTGAAGATGATATTTCTAAAAGCTCTGTGCTTGAGGATTATTCTCTGCTGCCACAGGAATACTACTTGATGACCATGCACCGACCAGCTACGGTTGATAATTTGGAAGGATTGACTTTTGTTTCTGACCTGATTAAGCACCTTTCTAAAAATAAAAAAGTAGTTTTTCCTATTCATCCTAGAACGCTGAAAAACTTAGAAAAAGAAGGCTTATTTACTGATTTAGCCTTGATAGAAAATTTAGTATTCCTAGAACCATTGGATTATTTCAGCTTTCAAAGACTAGTGAGAGATTCCTACTG